>NZ_JPUW01000015.1:0-49235 GCF_000743635.1 Lysinibacillus sp. BF-4
CGGACATTGTCTCGTGAGCTTTTTATCGTTTATGTTTAAATCGTGTCAAAAACGGTAAAACAATACTATCGAAAAATAAAGAAAGAAGTGATGGTATGACACAACATTCAGACGAGCAAAAGAGGAGGCAACTTAAACCCTCCTTATCAACTTCAAGCGTTTTTGCGATAGCGTTAGGTTCTTCTATTGGCTGGGGTGCATTTATTTTACCTGGCGACTGGATTAAAACAGCAGGGCCTATGGGCGCAATGATTGGTTTACTTATTGGTGCCGTTATTATGATGATCATTGCAGCTAACTACGGGATTTTGATCGAAAAGCACCCTGTTTCAGGTGGCGGCTTTACATACGCATATATTGCAGGTGGTAAAGTTTGGGCATTTATTGCAGGCTGGTTTTTATCGCTCGGTTATATTTCTATTGTAGCTTTAAATGCTTCGGCCTTTTCATTACTACTCAAATTTTTGTTGCCAGATATTATGCAACAAGGCTATTTATATACTGTAGCGGGCTGGGATGTATTTTTACCAGAGGTGCTCGTATCTAGTGCTCTTATTTTATTGTTTGCTGTGCTAAATACGCTTGGTACAGAGCTATCAGGTAAGCTACAATTTTACTTTAGTATGGCATTATTAGTTGGTGTATTTGCATTAGGTGGTTTTACTTTCCAATTTGCTTCTACACCACTTGAAAATATGGCCCCATTATTTAAGGAAAGCCAGTCCATTTGGGTATCAATTATATTAATTTTAGCCATTGCACCTTGGGCGTATGTAGGTTTTGACAATGTGCCGCAAGCTGCTGAAGAATTTGACTTTTCACCTAAAAAGGCAGCTGGCTTAATGATTTTTTCATTAGCTGCAACATTTTTAGTGTATGCTGTGATGATTGGTGTAACAAGTTGGTCATTTGCTGCAGGTGATTTACCTGAGGACAGCTTATGGCTCACGGGTACTATCGTCAATAAATTGCTAGGTACAACAGGCGTTGTAGTATTAGCTATTGCGATTATGATGGGTATTTTCACTGGTTTAAACGGCTTTTATATGTCATCAAGCCGCCTATTATTTGCGATGGCGCGTGCTCGTGCATTACCAAACTTCTTCCGTACATTATCAAAGGGTAAAAAAACACCATTATGGGGTATTTGGTTTGTAACATTAATGACCTTACCAACGCCTTGGTTAGGTCGTCAGGCATTAACATGGATTGTTGATATGAGCTCGATGGGTGTATCTGTTGCGTACTTCTTTGCTAGTTTAGCTGCATTCCGCTTATTGGCATGGCGTAAAGACGGCACAGAACGTCGTGTGTCACCAATTTATAAAGTATTTGCGATTATTGGGATGCTTGCTAGTATTGTGTTCCTTGCGCTATTACTTGTACCCGCTTCACCTGCTTCATTATCAACACCTTCGTACGCGTTACTTGGTGGATGGATTGTGATGGGTATAGTATTTTATGCAATTATCCGTAAGCGTTACAACTCTTTAACCCCAGCGGAGACTGAGCATTATATTTTAGGTAAAGAATTAGAGTAAACAAAAAGAGGCGCGAATCTGCGCCTCTTTTTTATGGTTTTAATAAGCCTTGTTGTTGTAAAAAGTCACGTGCTACATCTCGTGGGTTAGCATCGTCAACATTTACAGCGTAATTCATTTTACGCATCTCTTCGTCTGTTACCTTGCCAGCCAGTTGTTGTAATATACTCTCTAGCTCTGGGTACTGTTCAAGTGTTTCTTGTCGTAATAAAGGCGCACCTTGATATGGTGGGAATAGCATTTTATCATCCTCTAATACTTTAAGTTTATACGTTTCTAGTTCACTATCTGTAGCATAAGCGTCCAATACGTCAATATCGCCATGTTCGAGTGCTGTATAGCGTAGTTTTGGCTCCATAGTTACCATATCTTTAAAAGTAATACCATATAGGGATTGAATGCCTAAATAACCATCTTGACGGTCTGAAAACTCTAATGTAAAGCCTGCACGCACTTCATTTTGTAATGCGGCAAGTTCTGAAATTTTTGCAATACCTAGCTCCTGTTTTACTGCAAGTGCGTACGTATTATTAAATTGCATTGGTGCTAAATAACGCATATTAAATTTTTCTGCCATACCATCCTTAGCTTGATTGTATACGCCTGTGGCTTCCCTAGTAGTCACTTGCTCTTTAAGTAATTCATTAATAGCTGTCCCTGTAAACTCTGGGTAAATATCAATATCACCATTTTTTAAAGCATTAAATAAAAAGCTCGTTTTACCAAGTCCAGGTTTAAGTGTTACATGTAAATCTGTATCTTGCTCAATTAATGCCTTGTACATTTCAATTAAAATGGCTGGCTCTGCACCTAATTTACCGCCAATTGTAATCGTTTCTTCATTTGTTTTAGTTACCATTGGTGCAAGTACAATACCAACCGCTAGCAACATCAATGCTACAAAGGCAAGCATGGACTTACGATAGCTAAGCTTTTCGATACTACGGAGCACACTATCAAAAATAATCGCAAGTAAAGCAGCTGGTACTGCACCAAGTAATATGAGTTGTGGGTTGTTGCGATCAATCCCCAAAAGAATTAAATCACCTAGCCCACCTGCACCAATTAAGGCAGCGAGCGTTGCTGTCCCAATAATTAATACCATGGCTGTTCTAATCCCTGCCATAATAATAGGCATAGCTAATGGTAACTCTACCTTAAATAAGCGCTGTCGCTTATTCATTCCTAAACCGCGAGCCGCTTCGATTAACGAAGCATCCACTCCTACAATACCAGTATAAGTGTTTCGCATAATTGGTAATAAGGCATAAACTACAAGCGCAATAATTGCAGGTACTGTACCAATACCAAATAACGGAATCATTAGACCAAGTAGTGCAAGTGAAGGAATGGTTTGTAGCACCGCACTCATATTAATAATGGGCTCTGCTAAACGCTTGTGCCTCGTTAAATAAATACTGACGGGAACGGCAATGACTACAGCAATTAATAAAGAAATAAAGGATAGCTCAATATGTTCAAGTAGTGCTTGCCAGAGGTCTGCTTTACGTGCGGTAAATGTAGCAATCATTGCACACCACCTCCTGCATATTGCTCAAGCATTGTATAGGCATGACTGCGTGTCACCTCGCCTATAAGCTTACCTTCTTCTGTAATACCTATTACCTCATGCGCTACTAACACATCTAGCAACTGACGTAGGCTACTGGTCACCGCAAGTGTAAATGGCATGTCCGTTGCTATTGGCTCTAATAAATCACGTATGGTTAACGTAGTACGATTGACAAATGCTTTTACAAAATCATTAGCAGGACTCGCAATAATTGCTTGCGGCGTATCTAGCTGTACAATATGTCCATCTTGCATGACACAAATGCGGTCAGCTAATTTAAGTGCCTCCTCCATATCATGTGTAACAAAAACAATTGTCTTTTGAATTGTACGCTGAATGTGAAGGAGCTCATCTTGTAGCTTAGTGCGACTTAATGGATCTAGTGCACTAAAGGGCTCATCCATTAATAAAATATCTGGATTAGCGGCTAGTGCTCGTATTACACCTACGCGTTGCTGTTGCCCTCCTGATAACTCATGTGGGTAACGCTTACGATACTCCTCATAATTTAAGCCAACCAATGCCATAAGCTCTGAAATACGCTCACGAATTTGCTGACGCTTCCATTTTTTTAATTCTGGTACTATAGCAATATTTTCTTCAATTGTTAAATGTGGAAATAAGGCAATTTGCTGTAAAACATAGCCCATATTATAACGTAACTCATGGACATCATAATCGCTTATACGTTTATCTCTAAAATAAATCGTGCCATCCGTTAAGGGAATAAGACGGTTTAACATTTTTAGTGTTGTTGTCTTGCCACAACCACTAGGTCCTACTAGTACTAAAAACTCCCCTTCTTCAATAGTCATCGAAATATCATGAATGATTTCTTTTTTCTCATAGGATTTTGCTACATTTTCTAAACGAATCATAGACATTCCTCCTTATTTTTATTTACGTTCCCTTTACTGTAAACGATAAAACAAAAAAGAGCTAAGCCTAAGCTTAACTCTCAATTGCACCTGTCACGGCTTCTACACCATTTTTAATAACCTGTGCATAGTATATTGCGCCTTCTTTATTTGGATGTATACCATCTTCATAAAATACATTGGCTTGCTGAGATGCAGCTGTATCCCAGTCTATAACATGCACATTAGTGTAATTTTGTTGGGCCTGTTGCAATGTAGTATTAACGGTATCTTTCCAATAACGTGGCACATTAGTGTTCACAAAAAATATTTGGCGTTCATTGCCAAGCTTTGTAATTAAACGCTCAATCTCCCCATCAGGAAATGCACCATTTGAGCCTAGTGCAATAACAACAATATCTCCTAAGCGTTCGTGCTCTGCCATCCAATCTAGCACAATGACAGCATCACTTACTTGGCGACCTACAGCAGCGTCTACATAAGTCGTTGGGAAAGAACCCTGTAAAGCATCAGATGCCGCAAGCATAACCGAATCACCTACAGCTGTCACTATAGATTGACTAGCTGGGGCCTGCTCCTCTTGTTGTGCAGTCTCCTCTTGCTCTTGCTCGCGCTCAAGTTTTTCAGCCTTTTCTTGAGCCTTAGCCTGTTTTAGAGCCGCTTGCTCTAAGTGGGCCTGTAACTCTGCAGCAGCCACACTTTGCGATTTAGCACTAATCATACCCGTCGTAAATACACCAAGTATTAACAATATAATCACGGCCTGTGTACGCACAACACGGGTTTTATAATTGGTACGATAGTAGGCAATAGCTCGCGACAAACCACCATAGCGTACAGGTGTTTCGATAAAGTGCCACGATAGCACTGTACAAATAAAGGTAAGTACAAAAACAAGCACTACTTTATACCAAGGCAATGGCATACCTAGCCCACCACCAATTAAAATAATAATAGGGAAATGCCATAAGTAAATACCATATGAACGTGCGCCAATCCATCGTAATGGACGTAGGCTGAGTAGCTTACCAAGACGACTATTAGGGATTACAACAACACCAATTACTATTAGCATTAGTAATGACATTACCCCCATGCCTCCGCGATATAAAAAGTCACTGCCCTCACTAAAGAACACAAATCCTAAAAGTACTACTAGTAAGGCTACTGTACCAACAGCATCTAATATATTGCGTACACGTTGTTGCACCACTCGCTCAGCAAAGACACGGCTTGGCCAAACAACGGCTAGCATCCCGCCTAACACAATGGAAAACAAGCGCGTATCTGTACCAAAATAAAGGCGGCTTGGATCTTCTCCAGGCACATATAATACAGCCATCGCGATTAATGAAGTAAGCATAATCATCGCCATTGGGACAAGCAAACGAATGGGTTGCTTGAAAATTTTCAGCCCTAACCAAATGACAAACGGCCATACAATATAAAATTGCTCCTCCACTGCTAATGACCATAAATGTTGCAAGACTGAAGGCGCCTCAAATTTTGTAAAGTATGATTGATCTTGCGCAATATACCACCAGTTACTTACATAGGCGAGTGCAGCAAAGACATCCTCACGTAGACCTGTTAAAAAGCTACGCTGAAATAATGTAATCCATACACCTACTACAAGCAATACTGTATATAACGCTGGTAGTAATCTACGAAAACGTCGTAGCCAAAACTGTTTTAAATCAATCGTTGCTGTTGCCTCATACTCTTGGCACAGTAAGTCTGTAATCAAGTAACCTGACAATACAAAAAACAACGTTACACCTAAATATCCTCCTGCCGCAAATGGATAATTTAAATGATAAAAAATTACTGCTATGACTGATAGTGCACGCAGCCCGTCTAAGCCATAAATATAATGCTTAGGTTTTCTCACGTTTCTCCACTTCCTTATTAACTCGTTCCTTATTTGACGTTTCAACTTGCATTTTAGTTGTTACATACAAAAGCCCCTCTGTAAATAAAGAAGGGGGAATCGAACCTAACATTTTTTACCTTATTCATTATTCTAGCATGTCTATCACCGCTACGCACATATTATTTTTTCTGCTGTTTTAGGGCTAAGGCTATAGCTTTCGTACGAGAATTAACCCCTAATTTACTATAGATAGTTGATAAGTATACACGAACGGTCCCCTCTGATAATCCTAGTTGCTTAGCTATTTCACTATTAGAAGCACCCTCTTGTAGCAATAGCATTAGCGACTGCTCTCGGGGTGTTAAGTCGTTACCATTTGACTCTGCTAGCATTTCCTTACTATATGCCGATACTGTCGTATCGTGGTATGACAGGCCATACGATTTAATAAGTGCTATACGTGCTGTACACTGTAAAAATAGGGTTTTATAACCATACGGTATCGCTGACATAATACCTGCAATGAACGCATTTTTAGCTGCTTCCTCTTGATTGAGCGCATGATAGCACATTGCTTCTATAATATAAGCCTCAATAAGTATTGTAATTTGATGGGCAGTTATTGCCTGCTCCTTTACCTGTAAACAAATAACTAATGCCTCTGTTGGTTTATGTTGTGCTAATAATAACTCTGCGTAGGTCAGTAACCAAAAGCTATGACTTGATTGAGCATCTTGATTTGGCACACCTGTCGCACTTTGAAGTGCCGCTTCAGCTAAGCTACTATCGTTTTGTCGTAAATAGCAACTAGCACGCATCGTGCATAAAATATCTTGCCAATGGGGCTCTTTGGTTGTGCCCATTGCATAGGTCAACAAACCAAGCGCCTCTGTAAATTGTTTCTTAGCCATAAAAATTTTAGCCTTTGTACAATACATTGGAATAAATAAACCCGCATCCGCAAAATGATGCCCATATAAAATAGCTGCCTCTGTTGTCGCTAGTGCCTCTGTCAATTGCTCGCGATGATAGAAAGTCTCTGCTGCAACACCATAGGCAAAACCTGTTAGGTTATTGTCCCGCATCTCTTCGTCATCAAAGAGCTGATAAAGAGGAGCCGCCTCCTCAGGCCAAAGTAACCGCCCTCTTGCACCTAGACTTGTATGTAATAGGGAGGATTCGGATAAATTATAAGCTAAGGAAATATCACGCCAACGCGATTTTGTAGCACCTTTAGTTAACGCCTTATTAACAAAAACCATTGTTTGTCGTAAATCTTTACCACTCGCTAAAAATACAAATGCACGTACCATTTCAACAATTTGACCTAACTCCTGAGATAGCGGGTTAGTTTGCCACGTTAAATGCTCATCTAGCTCACACAATGCTTGTTGTGCACTTTCCATTTCGTAAAATAACACAAGAGTGATAATGTACATAAGTAAAATCTCGCCATCTACTTCATACTTCTCAGCTCGTAGTTGCTCTACCCACCGTTTAAACGTTGCTGTATGCCCAGCATTAAATAATGCGACAAGGTGCTCAAGCATCCACTGCTCAGCTTGCTCGTATTGCTCACTTTTTAATGCGAGCTCTATTGCGCCTGTCACGTCGTTTTGTGCATATAGTAACTTGCTTGCATTTTGATAAAGCTTACGTAGTTCACTTGTCGACATTTGTTTATGTAGCGCAACTTGCAAGGCCTCTACAAATAAATAATGATACGTAAAAACGGGCGTACTACTCGTCAAACGTGTGGTAAAGATTCCTTTTCGTTCGAGCTCTAATAAGTTACTATAGCTCTCTGCATCTCCTGTTAGTGCTTCACAAATTGTAGGTGTAATTGTACGAAGTATGGAAGTTTTCATTAAAAAGGTTTGCATAGACGGTGTAAGTTGTTGTATTACTTCTTCAAGCAAGTAATCGAGCATAAAGCTTTGGTCACCATCCCACGCAGTTAAGCTTGCAAGTTGTACCCCTGCGGCCCACCCCTCTGTAACATGTAATAGTTGTTGCAAATTAGGCTGATGTCGCCCTTGATAAAAGTGCTCTAGTTCCTTATAAGTAAAACATAACTCCGCTACGGTGATTTCTGTTAACCAACCTTTGACACGCCATTTTGCAAGTGGTAATGCGACATGCTCTCGCGAAGTAAGGTATACACGAGTTGTCGTTGGCAAGTACTCGATAAAACGTGTCATCGTTTGTGTAATAAGCGGATGACTAGTCAGATGGTAATCATCAATAATAATATGCAATGGTTGCTCACATTTTATAAGTAAATTAACTAAAGTATCCACGATAATATCAGGCGTTACGGCTTCTTCTACTAACGCTGTTAATTGCATATGAAATTGTTTAGGTGCAATTACTATAAGAGCTTGGCTAAGGTACTGCCAAAACCGTAATGGGTCATTATCTGCTACATCAAGTGACAGCCAAACTTTAGGCTCATCTCTTTTGGCTATCCATTGACCAATTAATGTTGTTTTTCCGTAACCTGCAGGTGCTCTAATAATAGTGATACGGGCAGGGCGCGCCATAAGATCTAACAATCTCGTACGCTTAATTGCATTAGTTGTTACTTGAGGTGCTGTAATTTTAGTAGTTAACCAAATCATCTCTATACCTCCCTATTAATTATTCATACTTTTTAGTATACAAGAAAAAATAAAATCCACAGCATGTTTAGATGCTGTGGATGCATGATAAGGACTTTACGCTTATATAATACGGGCTACTGTCATACCATCGCCAATAGGCAATAATAGTGATTGTAGCTGAGGATGTGTTGCTACATAGTCATTAAAGGCTTTCATTATCGTTGTGTATCGTTTTGGTGCTACGTCGTCATCTACAACACTACCTGCTGCTAAAACATTATCCATGACAATAATTGCATTTGGTTGCGCTACTTGTAGACAAGCGGCCACATAGTTTTCGTAGTTTTCTTTATCCGCATCAATAAAGAAAAAATCAAAGCGTTCAGAAGTCGTTGCAAGTTGTGCAAGGCTTTCGAGTGCTGGTCCAATTTTATATGTCACTTGTTCAGCAAAGCCCGCATCCTGTAAATTGCGCTGTGCTACCTCAGCATAGGATGCATCTAGTTCGAGCGAGGTTAACTTACCTTGCTGACCAAACCCTCTAGCTAAACAAATACCACTATATCCACCTAATGCACCAATCTCCATGACATTTTTTGCGCCTGTCATTGCTACAAGCAGCGTTAATAACTTACCAGAAGCTGCTGAAACCGAAATCGCTGGCATTTGTTGCGCCGTTATACTTGCACGTACTTGTTGTAATTGCGCATCCTCCTTCACAAAGGTTGCTTCAATATAATCATTAATCTTGTTCATCTTGGCATTCCTCCAACTCAAATAATTGTGTAAATGATGCAATCATATCATCTAATGCTTTTAACTCTCCAATTAACATTGCTTCAATTGAGGCAAACTCAGGCTTTTCTAATTGCGCCATAACTGTTGCACGCTTCATTGTTAATTGCTCTAAAAAGGCTAACGCGCGTCCACGACGAAATGTTTTCGCTCCGCCTCTCCCTCTAATATGCCGTTCTTCTCGCATACAAAACAACTCCTTTGTATACATTAGTATACAACTTGAAATAAAAAAGCACAACAAATTGTTGTGCTTAACGCCAAAAATCTTCGTGTTTTGTACGTTTATAAAAGCGATGAAATGCCTCACTGTCTCTAGCATACTTGTTATAATTCGTTAGGATAGCCTGTACAACACTTGGTACAAGTGCAACTGGTACCTTCTTTGCAAAAAGCTCTCCTGGTTGCGCATCCTTACCCATTGGGACCGCGCCTAAATAAATATCAAAGCTATTGTGTTGATATACTAACCCTATATCATCATATGTAGGATTATAACATGCTGAGGCACAGCCATTCACATTCAGCGCTACACGTCGCGGCACTTTTGCATCTGCAACGCTTTCATAAAGTAGCTGTGTAGCTAGCGCCGCTTCCATCTTCTCGCCATCACAAAAATCGCAAGCACGCATCGCTACTATGGGACCTGACTTTACAATCATCAACCCCACCGCTTCTAACGCTTGTATCGCCGCTTCGACACGAGCTGTGGGCACAGTTAATAATAAGGCATACGAGGCCGAATATTTAATCGCACCTTGCTCCCCAATAACCGTAGCAATCGTCGCAAATTGCTGTGGTGTATAGTGCTTATTAATAATGCCAGGGTTAACGGCAAGACGTGTATAATCCCCCTCCTTATTTAAGGTAGCAAATGTTGCATCAGGCTTATTTTTGGCAAATGCTTGCTGTTTCAATTGGACTCCCCCATTCTCTACAAATTTACCGTATTTACAGACTTTTTATTATATTTTACGCAATTTTGACAATATTGACGTACAAAAGATAACTATTCTTTTCAATGCCCCTCAATCAGCCTCAATGATACCTCTATTTTTGGGGTATAGATAGTAAAAGGAGGCTTTACTATGGATATGAATAAAACAAATACACTACATTCCTCAACAGGTAGTAATGCAATGGCTGTACCGCCTTTACTTGTTGCCAACAGCGATGGTAATTATGAACTTACAGCTATGGAAGGCACACATGAATTTTATGAAGGTATTGTCTCGAATACGTTAGGCTATAACGGTGCATTACTCGGTCCTACACTACGCTTACAGCCTAATGAAAATGTCACCATACTTACTCATAATGCCATGACTATCCCTACAACATTTCATTGGCATGGTTTAGTAGTAGACGACACCATTGACGGAGGGCCGCAGGCTATTGTAAAGCCTGGTGAGACGCGTGTACTAAATTTTACTGTAGCACAACCTGCTGCTACACTTTGGCTACACCCTCACCCACATCATCAAACAGCTCGTCAAGTATATAATGGCTTAGCTTCACTTGTTTACATCGAAGACAATCTCAACCTCCCTTCTATTTACGGGCAAAATGATTTTCCTGTCATTTTACAGGACCGTTTATTTAATGAAGGGCAGTTGGATTATGACTTTGCTTATAATAGTGACGGCACTAAGGGCGATATGGTTCTTATTAATGGGACAGTTAACCCTACATTGCATGTTTCGCAAGAGCTTGTACGCTTACGCCTCGTCAACGGTTCAAATGCACGTAACTACACGCTTACATTGTCAACAGGTGATAGCTTTTTACAAATTGCTACGGATGGTGGCTTTTTACCACAGCCAACGCCACTTACTTCACTAACACTAAGCCCTGCTGAACGAGCTGAAATCATTATTGATTTTTCGGATTATAGTCAGGACACTATGATTGCACTTTGTGATAGCGAAGCAGTACTACTCCCCTTTACCATTGCTGAGTATAAACATACACATCACTTACCTAAAATATTACCTAGCTGCTCCATTACTGCACAAGAGCTAGCATTACCTGTAACTAAAACTTTTGAGCTTTATGGCATGGCTGACATGGCCCAAATTAACGGTAAGCAATTTGATGCTACACGCATTGACTGTACACAAATACAGGGCATCACTGAAGTGTGGGAAATTTACAATAAAACTGACGAGATGGGCGGTATGATTCATCCCTTTCACGTACATGATACACAATTTAAAGTACTAACTCGTAATGGCATGCCACCTGCAGAAAATGAACGTGGCTATAAGGATACCATTGCTGTTGCTGTAGAAGAGCGTGTGCGTATTGCTGTACGTTTTATGTATAAGGGTATTTATATGTACCATTGTCACATTTTAGAGCATGAAGATAATGGCATGATGGGACAAATTCAGGTCATTTAGCTTTCCATTGCTAACTTTTTTCAACTCCTTTATACTTCTCGTGTAAAGGAGTTTTCACTATGCAAAAATTTATTGAAGTAAGTGAGCAAGTACCTTACCCTATCGGCGAAAAATACCATATACCTACTGCACTTGGTACAGGACATTTTTGGCGATTTACAGGTGATAACTTCACCTTCTTGCACATCACGATTGATTTAGCTAAGCCCTACCACATTCACTTGCCTAATCACTACGCGCTTATTTTACGTGACGGCAGTATATCTACCTGTGAGCTCTCTACATTTACATTACAGCAAGAGCAAGCTATTGTATTTTTGGTAAATGACACTTTTATTGACTATATTCAGCGTTGGTATAATCTATCACCAGCTGTTACCAAACAACTCTTTACGTTGTTTGAAGACGACTACTCTATTGAATTAAAGCAGGCATTAGATGTTATTATCCGCTTTTTACCTACCGCTGATATGGCTGAAAATTATTATAAAAGCAAGGCGCAAGAGTTAATGGCATTGCTCGTGTACTATGCGGCAAAACGTCAAGACCCTGAGCGTGATGCTATGACTCGCTTGCATAACTTTATTACGATGCATTTTGATCAAAACCTAGCACTAGCTGACCTTGCCAAACATGCTCATATGAGTAAAAGTAAAATGACGCAAGACTTCAAGGCACGTTTTGGCTACTCTATAGGCGAATATGTACAAGACCTTCGCTTAAAGCGAGCGCAGCTGTTGCTTACAAGCTCTGATGAGCCAATGTATGCCATTGCTACAAAGCTCGGCTTTAAACGCCAGAGTAGCTTCTCAGAGTGGTTTAAGCTAGCAACTAAGGAGTCACCACTCCAATATCGCAATAAAAGCTGCACTCCGTAGAGCGCAGCTTTTTATTTTGCTGTAACTTCGTTTGTTTTCTTTAATAAATATAACAGATACGGTGCACCAATCAGTGACACGATAATACCTGCTGGAATTTCTTTCGGCGCTAGCGCCACTCGCCCTACTAAATCCGCTAAAAGTAGCAAACTACCACCTACAAGTAATGTTAATGGTAAGAGACGCAACATTTTTGGCCCAATTAGCTGTCGTGCAATATGCGGTGCTAATAATCCAATAAAACTAATCGCCCCGACAACAGATACACTAATAGCAGCTAAAATAACGCCAAGTAAAATCATCGCTAACCGCATACGCGCTGTATTGACACCTAAACCTGTCGAAAGCTCATCACCAAAGGACAGCACATCAAAAGTTGTCGCAAAATATATAATAATGGGGAGTACAACCGCTAAAGTTATCCCTACAATCCATAAATGATGCCAGCTAGTGCCATACGTGCTTCCTGCTAACCAGGTTAAGGCTTGCGATGCATGCACATTAAAGCGCACTAATAAAATTTGAATAAGCGCTGCGCCAACTGCTGATATTGCTACACCCATTAATAATAAAATCATAGGCTGAAAACCGCTTCGTGCACTAATGGCTAGCACAAGTCCCATTGTTAAAAGTGCGCCAAGCAATGCACCAAGTGGTACAAAAATAGCTGATGCCTGCTGAAATACTAATAAAAATAACATCGCCATCACACTTGCACCTGATGTAACACCAAGTACAGAGGCATCTGCTAATGGGTTACGTAACACCGTTTGCAACAGTAACCCACTCGCCGCCATTAACATACCAATGCCAAAACTCACGACAACACGTGGTACACGGAAATCCCACACAAAAGTATTGTACATCAGCTCCTTAGGCAAATCCTTGAGCGCTGTAAAGCTCGTACCACCAAATGAGAGACTTACTACAGCAATTAAGACAACCACAATACTAGCTACACTATAAAATAATGTACGCTTATGAATACGTACACGCCCTTCAAGCACACCACCTGTGGCACGTGCTTGTTTACTCATTTTCAGCGCTAAATACACAAGCCAAGGCGCACCAATAATCGCTGTCATCGCACCAACAGGTAACTCAGAAGTGGCAGAAATCATTCGTACTAAAATATCTGCTGTAAGTAATAGACCTGCACCTACTACAATGTTAGCTATAATCATTGTACGGTGCATACGAAAGCCCATTAAACGTACAAGGTGTGGCGCAATAATGCCCACAAAACCAATAGGTCCCACTACTGTTACCGTCACAGAAGCTAGCAAAATTGCTAGCACCCAACCTAAAACTTTACTAGCGGCTACATTTTGTCCAAGCCCAACCGCTACTTCTTCGCCTAATAGCAATACATCAAAACGCTTTGCCACTAGAAAGGCAATAAAGAGTGTTGTGATAATCCACGGCGCTGCAAATTGTGTGCCACCCCAATCTAGTTGAAGTAATGTACCTGAGCCCCATAAAAAGAGCCCTGATACTTCGTTTTCAAATAATAATTTTAATGCACTAGTAAAGGAAGAAAACAACATGGTAACAATAAGCCCTGTAAGTGCAATACGTACAGGGTCAAACGATTTACCTACCAAAAAGGTAACAATTAATGCCGCACAAATCCCGCCTGTCATTGTAACTGCAATGGAAAACTGCCCACTAAGTGCAGGGAAAAAGATTGTGGCAGCTACTACAAAAAAGTACGCTCCTGCATGAATACCTAGTGTGCTCGCACTTGCCAATGGGTTTTTGGTCATCGTTTGTAAAAGCATACCTGCTACCGCAAGTGCTGCGCCTGCTAAACAGCCAATCGCTAAACGTGGTAAACGACTATATAGTAAAAAGTTCATTTGTTGTTGATCATGCCAAACCTCTTGCCAAAAATTAAAGAAACCTGTAGATGCCTGCCCTTGGCTTACATGAATCAAGCCAAGCACCACAAATACTAAAAGATATAAGCTAAATGTAATAAAGGGTCTAACCTTCATATCATCACTTCACTAACGTTGTTACTACATTATCCACTAATGTTTCCATTGATAGCACACTACCAAATGTCCACACACCTGGACCTAAATCATACATCTCATTATTTTTTACAAAATGTAAGCCATTCCATGCAGCATTTGTTGAAAGATTTTTAAATAGTGGGTCATCTTTTTGTACCGTGTGCAGTAACATAGCCTCTTGGTACTTTGCTAGGCCCTCTACATTACTCTCCACAAAGCCCCACGGCTGTGGTTTTTGATCCTGAATTTTATTTGTTAAGCCCATGCCTTCTAACACATTGCTCACTAAACCATTTGGTGTAAATAAACGGAAAGTTGGTGCTTCATTTACTGAATAAGCCTGTGTAAAAACAAAATCTTTTGTTGCTAAGTTAGCCGCATTAATTTTTTCTTTTGCTTGCGCCATCTTATCTTCTAAATGAGTAATCGCTGCCTTAGCTGCATCCTCTTTACCTGTAATAACACCCATACGTGTTAAAGAGATTGTCATATCTTGATACAAATCTTTTGTTGCCTCATCAGAGCCGTGATCAAATAATAAAACAGGTGCGATTTTTTCTAAATCACCTTTGATTTTTTCGTGAGTTTTTAAGCCAATAATTAAATCAGGCTTTGCCTTAGCGATTTCTTCAATATTTGGCTCGCCACGTTGTCCTACATCAATCACGCCATCTGCTACCTTTTTATCAATCGTTACCCACTTACCAAAACCCTCAATATCTGCCATAGCTACAGGCTGTACATCAAGTGCTAATAACTCTTCCGCTTGGCTCCACTCTAGCGCCACAATTTTTTTAGCTGGTCCATTTAATGTATGCTCTCCGTATATATCTGTTACGGTAATGCCATCTGCTGTTGGTGTTTCCTTTGGTGCGGTGTCTTCCTTTTTCATGCAGCCTGCTAACAGTAGTGTCAGCGTTGCAATTACTACTACTAATTTTTTCATTTTCTATACTCCTTTGTTATTCTGCCTTGCCATATGACAAGCAAATTGGGTTTTGGCTAAACGGACATGCCGTTAACATCGCCTGTATTTGAAATACCTCTTGTAAAATAGGCGCCGTCATTACTTGTGCTGGCGCTCCCTGTGTCACTAACTTGCCATCACGCATCGCAATTAAATAGTGCGAAAAGCGGGAAGCATGATTTAAATCATGGAGCACCATTACAATCGTTTTATGTTGCTCCTCATTTAAACGTGCTAATAACTGTAAAACATCTAACTGATGCGACATATCTAGATAGGTCGTGGGCTCATCTAAAATAACAATCTCTGTATCCTGCGCCAGTGCCATCGCAATCCATACGCGTTGGCGCTGTCCACCTGACAAGGCTTCAATTGGTCGGTCACTAAATGCTGTTAAATTTGTTGCGGCTAACGCCCAATCAATTGCCTCTGTATCTTCTTGCTTTAACTTACCAAAGCGTGATTGATGGGGAAAACGGCCATAAGTAATTAGCTCACGTACCGTTAACCCTGCTGGTGCTTCTGCCGTCTGTGGTAAAATTGCCATCTTTTTAGCAAGGTCTCGACTTTTTGTTTCGGCAATAGCTTTACCATCAATAAAAACCGCGCCCTCTGTCACTTTTAAAATCCGTGCAATACTTTTTAATAACGTAGATTTACCGCAACCATTTGGGCCAATAATCGTTGTAATTTTTCCACGCGGTAGGCTTACAGACAGGTCATCAATAATAATTGTATCGTTATAACCTACCTTAATATGCTCAACCTCTATCATGTACTCACCTCAATTGATAATCATTATCATAATCTTATGCTAAATGAGATTGATTTTCAATGATAGCTTATTCGGCAATAACGTATTGTTTTTCGGCATTTGACCAAAATAAAAAGAGGTGGGCATTAAACCCAACCTCTCATTACGTATTTTTCACTACACTTTATCTATGATTTAATTCCTCAGCAGGTTGACACTCCTCTTGAAAACATACTGTAGTATTAGGCGTCCACTGCGCATCTGCTACCTTCCACGTTTCACCTTCAAGTTGGTAAGTTACATTGCCTTGACCTGTATATGCACCGTGAAATTCTGGTTGGCTAACATTATATTGAATCGTAACAGATGTTGGCGTTGCCGCAATAACTTGACCATTCGTAAGTGTGGCGCCGCCAAATTTTACAACACTCATAACATACATATTCCGGTCACCAAGTTCATGCAACAAGTCCACACTACCTTGTAAATAACTATCTAATGCATACGCCCTTGCTTGCTGACGACGCTCCTCAATCGTATACCTTTTCTCTTCAACTGGCTTACCTAAATCATAACTCATAATTTCCTGTAACTTAGCAAAGCGTTCTGTACCTGTTACTTGTGCGTCTAAGTGAGCAATAGCATCCTGTGTAGCTTGCTCTTCCTTAGCTTTACGTTGTTGCTCTTCCTTAGCTTTACGCGCTGCTTCTTCTGCTTTTTGTTGCTCTTGTAGTTGCGCTGTTTGTGTTGCTTTTATATTTTCCTGTGCAGCTAACCATTGCGCCTTTGCCTCTGCAAAAAATGGAGAGTCCCACTGCTCATTGCTATTATGTTGTTCGTAAAAGGCTAAAGCATCGCTGTAAGCTTTTTGCTCTGTCATTTGTTGTGCTTGTTCTTGCCATTTTATTATTTTTTGTTCAAAATCTGTAACTTCTTTTAGCCTGTCATTGTACCATGTTACATGATTGCTTATATTGTCATTAGCAGCTTTATCCAATTTAGCTACTGCTTTTCGCACCGCTTCAAGCTTACCTTCCTGCCAAGCTTGATCAATCTCTTGTAACATACTGGTATGCGTTAGCCAATTTTGGATTTCTTCTGTATCTTGTACAGCTAATGCAGCTTCAAAATGTTGTTGTGCCTCATCGTATTGTTGTTCATTAATTGCTGTCACACCTTGCGTTAATGCCGTTGTATAATCTTTAGGTGCACAGCCAACAAGTAGCAGTCCAAGAACTATGAATATGTATTTTTTCATAAAAACACCCCTTTAATAGACCATATCATAGCCATTAAAGGTAAACAATTACAAAAAAGTAGCAACTTGTCGTTGCTACTTTATCTCTAATGCAAAAGCATAATGAGCATCACCTTGCGTTTGGTCACCCTCTTGCCACCAAGCACTATAGCTATAATAGTAGGTTCCTGGTTTTAGCGGTGCTACAAAATGTTGCTGTTCAATTTTTATGGGCATCGTCTTATTATCTGCTGTCAACTCCGTCAATTGTACCTCGGACGGTGTTGGTTTGTTCATCGTTAGCTCCACACTTTCACCCGCAGCAACCTGAATAAACGTTTTAACTAACTCCATGGGCTCAACAGCATCCTCACACTTATTGCCCCAACAATATGTGCCGAGTTTTGCCTCATAGCTTTCATTCGCTACTGTGATTTGCAAAGTAGGTGGTGCTTCACCTGCTAATGGACTATTGCTACAGCCTGTTAATAATATAAGAAGGGCTACTGCAAATAAACGTTTCATATAACTCCCCCGATCCATTTTGGTAATAGCCAAATATATAAAATTTCTCCTACTAATTCTATCATCGTTTGAATTACGATAACAGCAGCTACACTACTAGCAATCGTAGGTGGTAACGCAAAGGCTAAAGGTAATACAACTAACGAATTGCGTGTCCCCATGCTAAAAGCTAATGTACGTGTTTCTTTTATACCTAATTTCATTCCATAGCCAAGTAGTTTTGCACAGATTGGCATGATACATAAAAAAGCGATATATATCGGAATAACTTGTATAAGTATTTCTATATCTTGCTTGACGAGCGCAAGTTGTGAGCTGATGACAGTAAATAATACTAGCGCCATCAAAGGAACTGGTAACCATGCGGTAATAGCTACTACTCGCTTAGGTAAATATAATTGTGTTATAAGAGCTATCACTAATGGTAATACAATAAATAAAACAAAAGCTTTAGCAAATGGTAGCCATTGTAACAGTACTGCTATCTCTTGTCCAAACAATAACCAGCTGTAAATCGGAAGCATTATGAACTGCGTCACCACTAATAATGGCGTTGCAGCGAGCATAAGATGCTCATCTCCTTTACCTAGTTTAGTAAAGACAATTACATAATCAATACAAGGCGCTAGTAATACCAAGCACACACCAAACGCTAAAGTCGTCGAAAAATCAAAAAATTGTAGTAGCCCTACTACTATAAGTGGCACAACTATAAAGTTCCCTATAAGTAGCGCTATCATAAAACGGTAATTACGAAAGGCTACTTTACCATGCAAGAGCGGAAGCTGTGTAAACATGGCATACATAACTATCATAATACTAGGCTCAATAGCTTCTTCAAATAAAATGCCCTTACCTGTATTACCAACAAGTAAAGCTAAACAAATAACTACGCCGTAGATAATAATTTGATTGTTTTCCATTCTATCTCTCATAACAACATCTCCTTTACCGTCATAAAAAAAGCCGTTTCACCAAGTAGGTGAAACGGCTTTAGTAGCGTCCCCGGCAGGATTCGAACCTGCGACCGATGCCTTAGAAGGGCATTGCTCTATCCAGCTGAGCTACGGAGACAAAGTATATATCTTTCGTAAAAGACAATACTTATTATATGACGTAAGTATAGGTAAAGTCAATATAAATTAGCTGTTTAATAATAGTTTTGTATCATAAATCGTATAATCACAGCGATAAATCAGTAAGTACTTGCCATCAATCATTAAACCCGTTGCTTTTTCGATGTCTGTTGAATAATAACTTACTTTATTACCAGCAAATGTAGCGAGCGGTTTACCTGACTGTGAACGGATTAAAACAATTTTGTCAGCACCTGTGGTAAAGTTTTTCATGTCATTTACCATACGGTTAACAAACGGGACAGAGCGATTAACCTTATCAATATCAACAGTTTTACTATACTCTGCAAAAATATCTTCAAGCTCTGTATCATAAGCAATCATACTACTGCCAACATGCAGCATTTGATTACCACCCACTGTAATATTAAGCACGGCCGACTTACTAATTGTGCCACCCTCATCATCTTTAATCGCAAACTTGTCATCTGCTTCGATGCTTATACTCTTGCCTGTTACACTATCAATCAGTTGGCTTTCTTCGTCATAAGTTTGTAAAATTAACTCGCGTCCCACTAATTCTTCTTTGACATTACCAATAAACCATTTAAATGCATTACATGATGCTAGCACTGTCGTGACAGCTACTAACATTGCCAATAGGGCGATTTTCTTTTTCATGCCTCTCATCCTTTATCTACGTCGATAAATGCTACTTGCCACTGTTCATTATATGTAGCGAGCGCATAGCTTTCAGGGTGCTCACTACGCGACTGTGTCATGCTACCAGGATTAATGACAAGCACATCATCAATCCATTCAGCGCCTGCAATATGTGTATGACCAAAGCATACCATCGTTGCTTCTAGCTCCTTAGCACGGTATACCAAATTAAGCGGTGTGCGATGAACATTATGATAATGTCCATGCACAATTAAAATTTTAGTTCCTGCTACCTCAATTACTTGCTCATCTACTAGTTCACAATCCATATCACAGTTGCCACGCACAACATAAACGTCTGTTAACGCCTCTGTATTATGCTGTAGTTCACTGTCACCACAATGAATAAACATTGCATTAGGGTACTGCTCTTTTATTTGCTCAATTACTTCTGTATTGCCATGGGTATCGCTCATAATCACAAGTTGCATTATATGCTACCTAATGTTGATTGTAACTTACGTAATGCATTACCACGGTGCGAAATCTCGCCCTTTTGTGCTGCTGTTAGCTGAGCCATTGTTTTTTGAAGTTGTGGTACAAAAAAGATAGGGTCATAACCAAAACCATTGTCGCCCAATTTAGCTGTAGTAATTTCTCCTACACACTCACCACGTACTGTATAGGTTGATTGATTAGGTGCGGCCACTGCCATTACACAAACAAAACGTGCAGTGCGATCTGTTACACCTTCAAGATTAGCGAGTAGCTTAACAATGTTAGCTTCGTCATCATGGTCGCCAGCATAACGTGCAGAGTACACACCTGGCTCACCAGCTAAAGCATCTACAGCTAATCCACTATCATCTGCAATTACCATTTTACCTAAGGCATTGCTTAACGCTTCTGCCTTCAATATCGCATTTTCTTCGAAAGTTGTGCCTGTTTCCTCAATCTCCATATCTGGCGCAACATCAAACATCGTTACAACTTCATAGCCAAGCGGATGAAACAATGTTTCGAAATCTTTCACTTTACCACGATTTTTCGTTGCAATTACTACTTGCTTCATTATGCTTCCTCCTTCGTACCAACCTTAGCTGCAGCCTCGCCTAACGTATCTTTTTGCATTGTGATTAATTGTGCGATACCTGCTTCAGCAAGGTCTAATAATTCATTTAGCTCTGCACGTGTGAAAGTCGCTTCTTCCCCCGTACCTTGTAGCTCTACAAAATTACCTGAGCCTGTCATAATAACGTTCATATCCACATCTGCACTTGAATCTTCAATGTAATTTAAGTCAAGCACAGGGCCAAGATCCGCTAACTTACCTACACTTGTTGCGGCTAAAAAATCAGTAACAGGGAATGTCGTGAATGGTTTTTCTTCATGAAGTTTAGCAATTGCTTGTGTCATGGCGATAAAAGCACCTGTAATAGATGCTGTACGCGTGCCGCCATCCGCTTGGATAACATCACAGTCAATCCATACAGTACGCTCACCTAACGCCTCTAAATCTACAATCGCACGTAGCGCACGACCGATCAGTCGTTGGATTTCCATTGTACGACCATTAATTTTACCCTTTGCTGCATCGCGCATTGTACGTTGTTCTGTTGCGCGTGGTAGCATCGAGTACTCTGCCGTAATCCAACCTTTACCTTGTCCTCGTAAAAAGCCAGGCACACGCTCCTCAACCGTTGCAGTACAAATTACTTTTGTATTACCTACTTCGATTAATACTGAGCCTTCTGGGTGCATTAAATAATCACTTGTTACGCGTGTTGGTCGTAACTCCTGTGCTTGTCGTCCGTCATGTCTTGTCATTTTATAAAACGCCTCTTTTCCTTATTCTACAACTTCATCATAACAAAATTTTTGCCATAAGAAAAACCCCGAACTTAATCGCTCGAGGTTAATTTGATACGTGCTACTTCTGTTTGTTCAAGCTTTAACCAATCCTCTGCAATATCTTTAAAAATTGGTACAGAACCTGTCGCAAAAAATTTGTGTTGCGGTGTGCCTATCGCAAGCTCGCCGCGCTGTGCTAAAATTTCTTGTACATCTTTTGCTGTTTCTTCAGCTGATGATAGTACAGTCACATGTTCGCCTACAACTTCTTCAATGTAGTGTTGCAGGATAGGGTAATGTGTACAACCTAAAATAACCGTATCAAAGGATTCGTCACGTAGCGGCTTTAAACCCTCGTGCACAATCCCTCTAGCTACACTACTTTTATATTCGCCACTTTCCACTAAAGGAACAAAGGTCGGGCAAGCTAGTGGTACGACATGTGTAGATGAGCTAAGTGAAGCAATGGCCTCCTCATACGCACCACTCTCTACTGTACCTCTTGTCGCAAGTACTGCAACCTCGTGGCGCTTCGTATTTTTAATCGCTGCGCGTGCACCTGGGTTAACTACTCCAATAACTGGTACAGAAAAATACTTCTGTAAGCTATGTAGGGCAACTGCTGTAGCTGTATTACAGGCAATCACTAAGAGCTTAATACCCTTGCGCTCAAGCGCCTTTGCCATTTGCCATGTGAAGTTACGCACTTCATGACGTGGTCGTGGGCCATACGGACATCTCGCCGTATCACCAATATAATAAATCTTTTCATTTGGCAACAGTCGCATAATTTCCTTTGCTACTGTTAAACCACCAACTCCTGAATCAATAACGCCTATTGGGGCTTCCATATTTTTTACCGCCTATCGCATAAAATTACTATCCTAAATTTTATGCTACTTTCAGAAAGCCGTCAAATCTTTTTCATTGCTTCTCGCTCTGCTTCAGTAAATGCTGCGCTCTTACCAGTAGCATACGTAATTTGCACGATATTACCGCGCCCTACAAAACAAATATGCCCTGCTTCATTTTTTGCCATATAATGAATGTCCACTGACGAATTACCAATATGCGCAAGTTTTACATAGATTTTTAATTTTTCATTAAAAAATACCTGACGCAAAAAATCACATTGTAAATCTGCCACAATTGGTACACGCTCAGCTTCTTTTTTACTTAGGTCAGGCATTAAAATACCATAGTGCTCAAATAAATCAATACGTGCCTGCTCAAAATAAGCAAATGGCACAGTATTATTCATATGACCAAATAAATCGGTCTCCGAAAAACGCACACGCACCTCACTATAAAAGGTAAACGTCTCAGCCCACTTTGTTAAATCTTCAATATAATTTACTCTCATCATTCCCACCCCTTCAAAATGAATATATATTCATTATAAACAAATAAAAAAGCATTAGCGAGAAATTTCTCGCTAATGCTAGTTTTATTAGTCAACCATATGGTCAGAACCGAAGAAGTTCTTGAACATTTGGACTGTTGCTGCACGGTTAAGTGAAGCGATTGAAGTTGTAAGTGGAATCCCTTTTGGACAAGCTTCAACACAGTTTTGTGAGTTACCACAGTTAGCTAAGCCACCGTCGCCCATAATTTGAGCAAGACGTTCGTCTTTATTCATAGCACCTGTTGGGTGTGTATTGAATAGACGTACTTGTGATAATGGTGCTGGGCCGATGAATGATGCTTTTTCCGAAACGTTCGGGCAAGCTTCCATACATACACCACAAGTCATACATTTAGATAATTCGTAAGCCCATTGACGTTTGCGCTCTGGCATACGTGGACCTTCGCCTAAATCGTATGTGCCATCGATTGGTACCCATGCTTTAACTTTTTTCAGTGCATTAAACATACGGCTACGGTCAACCTGTAAGTCACGTACTACTGGGAAAGTTTTCATTGGCTCTAAACGAATTGGCTCTGTTAATTGGTCAATAAGTGCTGAACATGATTGACGTGGGCGACCATTGATCACCATCGAACATGCACCACAAACTTCCTCTAAACAGTTCATATCCCAAGCAACTGGCGTTGTTTTCTTGCCATCTTCAGTTACTGGGTTTTTTTGAATTTCCATTAAAGCAGAAATTACGTTCATACCATGACGGTAAGGGATACTAAATTTCTCGGTGCGTGTAGCGCCGCCTTCAGTATCTTGACGGAGAATCTCAATTTTAACCATGCGACCAGTGTTTGCTGTTGTTGGCATGATTATTCATCCCCTTTCGATGTATAGTCACGTTTACGTGGCGGAATAAGTGATACGTCAACTTCCTCATAAGTAATTTCAGGCTCACCTGTAGCAGGGTTAAATTTCGCCATCGTTGTTTTTAAGAAGTCTTCGTCATTACGATCCGGGAAGTCCGGTTTGTAGTGAGCACCACGAGATTCGTCACGTAATAGCGCACCTTTAGTAATAACTAACGCAAGGTAAAGCATGTTTTTCAGCTGACGCGTGAATTGTGCACCTTGGTTAGACCATTTTTGTGTATCGTTGATGTTAATGTTTTCCCAACGTTTTAGAAGTTCTTGGATTTCAGCGTAAGCTTCTTTTAAGCCATCGTTGAAACGTACTACTGTAACGTGCTTCGTCATTAACTCACCAAGCTCTTTGTGTAAAAGGTAAGCGTTTTCTGTTCCGTCCATCTTAAGGATAGCGTCCCATTTTGCTTGTTCTTCTTTTACGCGGTTTTCGAATACTGACTCTGGTAAATCAGCCGCATGCTTTTTAAGGTGTTTGATGTAGTCAACTGCTTTAGGACCAGCAACCATACCACCGTAAATTGCAGATAATAATGAGTTAGCACCTAAACGGTTAGCACCGTGTTGAGAGTAATCACATTCACCTGCTGCGAATAAACCAGGGATTTCTGTCATTTGATCGTAATCTACCCAAATACCACCCATAGAGTAGTGAACTGCTGGGAAGATTTTCATTGGTAATTTACGTGGATCGTCACCTACGAATTTTTCATAGATTTCGATGATACCACCAAGTTTAATATCTAACTCATGTGGATCTTTGTGTGAAAGGTCAAGGTAAACCATGTTTTCCCCGTTAATACCAAGCTTTTGGTTGATACAAACGTCAAAGATTTCACGTGTAGCGATATCACGAGGTACTAAGTTACCGTAAGCTGGGTATTTTTCTTCTAGGAAGTACCAAGGCTTACCGTCTTTATATGTCCAAACACGTCCACCTTCACCACGAGCTGATTCTGACATTAGACGGTTTTTGTCATCGCCAGGAATCGCTGTTGGGTGAATTTGAATGAACTCACCGTTCGCATATGTTGCACCTTGTTGGTAAACAATAGATGCTGCAGAACCTGTGTTGATTACTGAGTTTGTAGATTTACCGAAGATAATACCAGGTCCGCCAGTAGCCATAATTACAGCATCACCGCGGAATGATTTAATCTCACTTGATTGTAAATCTTGTGCTACGATACCGCGGCAAACGCCTTCGTCATCGACAATCGCACCAAGGAATTCCCAGTGCTCATATTTTGTAACTAAACCAGCTACTTCGTGTGCACGAACTTGCTCGTCTAGTGCGTATAAAAGTTGTTGACCTGTTGTCGCACCAGCGAATGCTGTACGGTGATGTAATGTACCACCGAAACGACGGAAGTCTAGTAAACCTTCTGGTGTACGGTTAAACATAACGCCCATACGGTCTAATAAGTGAATGATACCTGGTGCTGCCTGTGTCATTGCTTGAACAGGTGGTTGGTTCGCTAAGAAGTCACCGCCATAAACAGTGTCATCAAAGTGAATCCAAGGTGAGTCACCTTCACCTTTTGTATTTACTGCTCCATTAATTCCGCCCTGCGCACATACAGAGTGTGAGCGTTTTACCGGAACTAATGAGAATAATTCAACCTCAGTGCCAACTTCAGCTGCTTTAATCGTCGCCATCAGACCAGCTAAACCGCCGCCGACAACAATTACTTTGCTTTTCGCCATGATTAATTCTCACTCCTCTTTAACTTTGCAATTTAGTGTTTGCCTTATAGTTTCATTTGAATTAAACGAAAGCTAAAATTGCAGCTACACCAACGATACTTAAGATTACGAAAACGATTGCTGTAACATAAGTCATGATTTGTTGTGAACGTGGAGATTGTGTAATACCCCAGCTCACTAAGAATGCCCATAAACCGTTCGCTAAGTGGAACGTTGCAGCTAAAATACCTGCGATGTAGAAAGCAAGCATTACTGGGTTTGCTACGATGTCAGCGATCATATTGAATTCAACTTCAGCTCCAAGCGCTTTTTGGATACGCGTTTGGAAAATATGCCAAGCAATGAAAACAACTAAAAATACGCCTGTTACGCGTTGTAAAGTGAACATCCAGTTACGGAACGTGCTGAAACGTTTGTTGTTTAGCGTCGCTGTAAATGCAATGTATACACCGTAAACTGCGTGGAACAGTAGTGGGATGTAGATGACAACCCATTCAATAATTAATAGTAACGCTGGTGGAACTGTGTCCATCATTCCTGTTGCATCATTGTAAGCTTGTTCACCGCCAACAGCAGTGAAGTTCAATGATAAGTGGAACGCCAAGAACAAACCTACAGGAATCACACCTAGTAGAGAGTGTAAACGGCGCCATAAAAATTCTCGCTCTTTCGACAAGACTGTTACCCCCCTTAGTACTTAAAATAGCGCACCAACGAATCGTCATCTATGAAAAATGACGATTGAATTGACTGCGTATTTCAGCATGGTACAATATTATGACAAGTTCATTGTACTCTCTCTATACACTGTCGTCAAGGTGACTTAGCGAGAGATAAAGTTATGAAAAATGCGTTTTTTACCTTGTGTATTCGATTTTTTTGTACTTTAATCATGAATATTCTAACAGCGTCAAATTATAAGAAAATTCAAAAGAAAGTAGGATTTATACATGCAAAACGAATCCAAAGCACAAATGCCTGCATTTGGCTATGAATTGCTCCGAGATTTCACACTATCTTCAATATTAGGAAAGAATGAATCAGATATTTTATACTGGGCTGGTAAGGAAATGGCACGCAAGTACCCGTGCGACACAGATGTTGATGTCAACTCTTTTTTTGCCGAAGCAGGTTTCGGTATTTTACAGCTCGAAAAAGAAACAACAGATGGATACATATTTTCGCTTGCGAATGATCCAGCCGTTTTTAACTTTGCAAAGCGTAATTTTAGATTAGAGGCTGGCTTTCTAGCGGAGCAAATTCAACAGCAAAAAGGCTACTTGACAGAGTGCTTTGATGAAAAACAAGAGAAAGACCAGACTGTCCTTTTTACAATTAAGTGGGACCCTAAAGAAATTCGCTAAAAGAAGCGCTGGCAAAAAGAAAAAATGTTAGACCAAGATGTGGTCTAACATTTTTTTAATTACCGGTCATTCATTTAACTCTTTGACCTAAAAAATCATTGCTACGAGGCTTGTTGCTCTCTGCGTAGCACATCGATTAACTCAATAAATCCTTGCAATACAGCAAGTGAGTGATAGACAAATTCACGTACATTTGTAATGCTACTCTCTACTAATAATACTTGCGCTGCCTCATGTACTTGCTTATGTGGCTGCTCAATTTCTTGAAATGCCCGAATATGTCCAAACTGCTGTTTATTATCATAGTACCAGCGCCCAAACTTGCACTGCGTATGTGCGGTAACTGTGCCACCGCGTCCTGCTTCTTTAATCGTAGCTCGTAAAAAGGCAGCATGATCGCTTAGACGCGCACTCAACTGACTAATGAGTGTTTGCTGACGCGGTGTCTCAAGTGTTGGTTGTACGGTGCGCATTACCTCTTCAAACTGCGCCTGAATCATTTTAGAAAAGCGACTTGTTTCGGATAAATCTTGCGTTACCTCTGCTAGCTCTTCAATTGCGATAGCTGATTGTTCAGAAGCCTGTGTGATTTCATCCATTCCTACAGATGCTTCATTGAGTTGCTCAGATGTCGTCGTTAACGTAGCTACATCTCGCTTTACTTCCTCAACTAGTGTAAGTGTAAAACTTTCAACATGACGCATATTTTCTGTAACTTGATCAGAGCGCTCCTCAATAATTGTGCGAATGGTAACGACCTCACTCAGTGAATCCTTGGAGTGATTAGCAAGTTTGCCTACTTCAGAGGCGACGACGCTAAAGCCCTTACCATGCTCACCTGCACGCGCAGCTTCAATAGATGCGTTAAGCGCTAGTAATTTAGTTTGGTCTGCAATGGACGATACACTTGTTGTAATATCATTCATCTTTAATAACTCTGTATGTAAATAGGTCATGGCCTGTGTACCGTCTACTAAGCGATCACTAATTTGTGCACTAGAGGCAACGACCTGTTGCATACGCATTGTTAAGTCTTGCGAAATTGCCTGTACTTCTTGCATATTGGCATTAATAGCCTGCTCTGTACTTAACATTTCCTCACTGCTTGCTGCGAGCTGCCTGCAATTGCTCGAAATAGTATGCACACCGTCTGCGACACGCTCAATATTAAGTATGGTCTGAAAATTAACAAGCTCAATATGGGCCAATACAAAGTTTAACAGTGCATTTTTAATATCCACTGCATCTTCCTTTTGCTGTACATAATGCTTTAGCTGTGCCAGTTCTTCTACTACAGCTTGGTGTGCCGCCTCACTAATACCAGGTACCTCCGTATGTTGCTTTTTACGAAACATCACGCTATTCCCCTTCTTCCTGTGGCTATCCCACGACTTTAAACCCACCTAAGCATAATAGGTGCTCCTTCAAAATTAGTGAATTTTCTTTCATTTGTCAATATTAGTGACTAAACTTTACAATATCCTATCATTACTTTTTTACTAAAATACCCAATATAAAAGGAGAAGCCGCAGCTCCTCCCTCTTGTTATGCTAAATGGTATTCATCATGTAGCGCTTGCGCTGCGTGTACCATTTCATCTTGCGGTACAACGACAGACACTTTAATTTCCGAAGTGCTCACCATTTTCACCATGATTTTTTCCTTGCGTAAGCGGTCAAACATGCGTGCGGCCACTCCAGGATTAGAAGCCATAGCCGAGCCAATAATAGACACTTTAGCTAAACCAATCTCAAAATCTGCAAAGCTAAAACCTAATGCCTGTTTATTATCCTCTAACACTTTTAGTGCTTCAGCAAACTGCGCCTTGTCAATGGAAAATGATACGGTTTGTTGCGCATGGTTCATCACAGCTTGCACAATAATATCTACATTAATACGATGTTCTGCTAGCGTTGTAAATAACGCGGCTAACGATACCTCCTGCTCTGCCTCATAACCTACTGTTAAGCGTACAATATCCGCTTCATACGCTACACCGCGTACAATCATTTCTTTTTCCATGTCCTTTTCCCCCTTAACCCAAGTACCTTGCTGTTCCATTAAAGCTTGAATCAAAATTGCTACATTATGCTTTTTAGCTAGCTCCACTGCACGTGGGTGCAATAAATTAGCCCCTAAGTGAGCAAACTCTAACATCTCATCAAACGAAATCTCCGTCATACGCTGTGCATTTGGTACAAGTTGCTGGTCTGCTGTATAAATACTGTCTTTAGCAAGCACTACAACATGTGTCGCCTGCAGGTGGTGCGCAAGTGCTACAGCTAATGTTGCTGAGCCACCGTCACCTAGTGAAGTAATTTCACCATTTGCCATGCCTTGTCTACCTGCGATTGTGACAATACTTCCCTGCGCGAGTAAGGTTTCGATTTTAGTTGTGTTAATAGCTGTTAAGCGTGCATTTTGGTAACGCGCATCTGTAGCAATTCCTGCTTGTTGTGCTGTTAATGCTGTTGAAGCATGCCCGCGCGCCTGTAGTGCTACTGCTAAGCTACTCGCCGCAATTTGTGAGCTCGTTGCCATCAACATCGCTTGCTCACGCTGTAATGCATCCTTTGTCCATTTAGCAATAGGTGCTAATAAAATCGCCTGTTCCTTTGCCATGCCTGAGGCTACTACAACAACACGATAATTTTCCTCTTTCAGCTTTTCAATGTAATGTGCGGCTTGCTCAATACGCTCCTCGGATTGCATAGCTGATACGCCAACTTTCACAATAACGGTTTTCATATGCCCACTCCCTCTCCAATAAAAAAAGACAGCTCATGCATTTCGCATGTGCTGTCTATCATGTATGTGTTCATTGTACATGGCAGATAGCTCAACGAAATAAACATTTCGACAGTTTTACATTTATTCAATGCAAAACCAGCCCACTACCAGGAACAACTGGCTATGGCTTCGGCAAGTGTCCCTTTTTACAATGGTCACGGAGTTTGCTCACTCTCGCATTGTATACTCATGAAACTTGCGCCTCTATCTCAAATCATATAATTGTATAGTAACCATAGCACACTCTAATTTAACGTGCAATGCTATTGTCTGAAAAATGCATGAATGGTTGTAGCTAGCTTCTCTGGCATACCCGCTGCCTGTAATGCCGCCACATCAGCTGTCTTGATTTTTTTAATAGAACCAAAATGAGCAAGTAATTGTTGCTTACGCTTAGGTCCTACGCCTTCAATTTGATCTAGCACAGATTGGATAACCTGCTTCTCTCGTTGTTGACGTAAAAAAGTAATCGCAAAGCGATGCACTTCATCTTGAATGCGCTGTAATAAATAAAAGCCATCACTCGTACGTTTTAAGGCAATACGTTCTGGTGGTTCGCCGTAAAGTAGCTCTGCGGTTTGGTGTTTATCATCCTTCGCTAAGCCCGCAATTGGAATGCTAAGCCCTAGCTCATCTTCTAGCACTTCCTTAGCTATTGTCATTTGCCCCTTGCCACCATCTACGACGATTAAATCAGGAAGCGGTAACTCATCTTGTAGCACACGTTTATAACGACGACGTAATACTTCGCGCATTGCACCGTAGTCATCGTGGCTTGCCGTATCACGTAGTTTAAATTTGCGATAAGCCTTTCTATCAGGTTTACCATCTATAAATACCACCATAGCCGAAACAGCATCTGCCCCGTGCATATGACTATTATCAAACGCCTCAATATGTAGCGGCGAATAAATATTCATTGCTGCTCCAAGTTCATCACATGCACCTACTGTACGTTCTTCTTGACGTTCAATAATCTTAAATTTTTCGTCTAGTGCGACACGTGCATTTTTTATCGCAAGGTCTACTAACTCCTTTTTTTGCGCGCGCTGAGGAACTGTAACCTTTGATTGCAATAACTGCATTAAAAGCTCACTATCTGTTCCCTTAGGTAACAATATTTCTGTTGGTTTAAAATGCTCAGGTTGCTCATAAAAGCGTCCAACAAATGTTAAAAATTCTTCTTCGGGCTCACGGTAAATGGGAAATATGGATACATCTCGTTCAATTAATTTACCTTGTCTAACAAAAAATACTTGTACGCACATCCAGCCTTTATCTACTGCATAACCAAAAATATCACGGTTCGCCTTATCACGTGTAATCATTTTTTGCTTTTGCATAATAGTATCGATATGAGTAATTTGATCACGTAGCTCCTTCGCACGTTCAAATGCCAACGTCTCTGCAGCCGCTAACATTTTTTGTTCGAGTTCAGCTTTCACATCATCTACCCCACCATTTAAAAAGTGTGTAATCTGTGCTACTACCTCATCCATTTGTGCAACACTTACATCCTTCTCACAAGGTGCTAAGCACTGTCCTAGGTGATAATACAAACAAACACGCTTTGGCATACTAACACATTTACGTAAAGGATAAATGCGGTCTAGTAACTTCTTTGTTTCATTTGCCGCATAGGCATTAGGGTATGGCCCAAAATATTTGGCCTTATCACGCTTCACCTTACGCGTGGTAATAAGCCGCGGATAGCGTTCATTAGTAATTTTTAAATACGGATAGGTTTTGTCATCTTTCAGCATAATATTATATTTAGGGTCATGCTTTTTAATAAGGTTGAGCTCTAAAATGAGCGCTTCTAAATCAGATGATGTAATAATGTATTCAAAATCCTCAATCTCACTTACTAAGCGCGCTGTCTTGCCATCATGGCTACCCGTAAAATAAGAGCGTACGCGATTTTTTAATACTTTAGCTTTACCTACATAAATCACCGTACCTTGATGATTTTTCATTAAATAACAACCAGGTAAATCTGGTAATAATGCTAGCTTATGCTTAATGATCTCGTTCATATGTTCGCCCCCTAACGACAACAAAGCCGAGCACTACAAGAGCGCTCGGCGTATATGTTTTAACTATTATAGGTGTTTTTCAACGAAAGCTTGTAAAGCTTCTTTTGGTTGGAAGCCCATTGTTTTTTCTACAAGCTCACCATCTTTGAATAAAAGTAAAGACGGGATTGACATGATTTGGTATTGAGAAGCTGTACCTTGGTTTTCGTCAACGTTTACTTTAACGATTTTAGCTTTGCCATCTAAATCAGTAGCAAGCTCTTCAAGTACAGGAGCAATCATTTTACATGGTCCGCACCAAGCTGCCCAAAAGTCTACTAGTACTACGCCATCTTTAATTTCATCTTGAAAGTTTGCATCAGTTGCATTAATTACTGCCATTATTATTTCCTCCTTTAGATTAACTATACTTGTAGTATACAGGGGGTATTTTAAATAAGCGAGTTATTTGCTCACTATTTTATAATGTGTGTAATGGTGGGTTATGTACGACTAAGGTAAGCCCTTACCCCTTGCGGTAATTCTAGCACTTTCTCTTATTACACTAGACTAAAATAAATAGAGGATTTTTCTTTAAAGTGTATTACTGCAAGGATTAAATTGCTCATTGACTGCTAATGTTAACACTCTCCTATACATTACAGCTAAAGACCACTCTTACGCTATAGGGGATGTGCTTATGACGTTCAAAGCTTTCATACCATATAGGCTGTTTTAGAGACGTTTCTTCATTTATATACCCACATCGGTATTAAACTGGATTAAGCACTTCAAATATACCTATAAAAAAAGTTGCGTAGGTACTTGCCCTACGCAACTTAGTCACTTATGATTGTTTAATTTTTTTAAACTCTTCGATTAATAATGGCATTACTTCAAATAAGTCGCCTACGATACCGTAATCAGCTACATTAAAGATGTTTGCCTCTGGGTCCTTGTTAATTGCTACAATGACTTTCGAGTTAGACATACCAGCTAAATGCTGGATTGCGCCCGAAATACCTGCTGCAATGTAAAGGTCTGGTGTTACAACTTTACCTGTTTGACCAATTTGTAGTGAATAATCACAGTAATCAGCGTCACATGCACCACGTGATGCTCCAATAGCGCCACCTAATAGGTCAGCTAATTGTTGCAATGGTTCGAAACCTTCTGACGATTTTACACCGCGACCGCCCGCTACCACAACTTTTGCTTCTGATAAATCAACACCATCTGTAGATTTACGTACAACTTCTTTAATAATTGTACGTAAGTTCGTAATATCTACAGCTAAGCTTGAAATATCACCTGCGCGTGATGTGTCTTGCTCAAGTGGTGCGATATTGTTAGGACGTACTGTAAAGAATGTCACACCATCTTTAATTTTAATTTTTTCGAAAGCTTTACCTGAGTAGATTGGGCGGATAAACGTATGCTCATCGCCATCGCTTTCAATTGATGTTACATCTGACACTAAACCTGCTTGTAACTTACTTGCGATTTTTGGTGACAGGTCTTTACCTAAAGCTGTATGACCAAATACAATGCCTTCAGGTTTTTCTTGTTCGATTACTGCCATAAGTGCTTGGCTATAACCATCTGATGTATATTGTTTTAAGTGTGGGTGCTCTATTGTAATAACACGATCAGCGCCATAAGCCACCATATCCTTTGCTAAATCAGCTACTGCATCCCCTACTAATACTGCGACAACTTCTCCGCCATTAGCTACTGTTTTTGCTGCTGCAATCGCCTCAAATGATACGTTACGTAGACTGCCTTCACGTGCTTCACCTAACACTAATACTTTTTTTGTCATAATTTATTCCCTCCGTTACCTAAACTTCGATTAAATTACTTTTGCTTCTGTGTGTAGTAAGTTAACTAATTCTTTCACTTGGTCAGCGATATCGCCTTCTAGTACACGACCTGCTGCCTTTTGTGCTGGTAAGAAAATATCAACGGTTTCTGTTTTCACTGCAACATCATCTTCGTCGATATCTAAATCATCTAATTCAAGCTCTTCAAGCGGTTTTTTCTTCGCTTTCATGATGCCTGGTAAAGATGGGTAACGAGGTTCGTTTAACCCTTGCTGTGCCGTTACAAGTAATGGTAACGCTGTTTCTAAAATTTCTGAGTCACCTTCGATATCACGAACGATTTTTACAACATCGCCATCAATCTCAAGGCTTGTGATTGTTGTTACATAATTAATATCTAATAAGTCAGCTACACGTGGTCCTACTTGACCTGAACCACCATCTACTGCTACGTTACCCGCAATAATAATGTCAGCTTCTTTGTCTTTTAAGTATTCTGCGATAAGTGTCGCTGCTGCGAACTCATCAAGCTCATCTAAGTCATCTTCAGTGTTAATTAATACGGCTTCGTCTGCGCCCATTGCTAATGCTTTACGTAGTTGCTCTTCAGCATCTTCGCCACCTAGTGTTAATACGATTACTTTACCACCATGTGCATCACGCAATTGAATCGCTTCTTCAACCGCGTACTCGTCATACGGGTTAATGATGAATTCTGCACCATCTTCTTGAATCTTACCGCCAGATACGACGATTTTTTCCTCTGTATCAAATGTACGTTTAACTAATGCATAAATGTTCATATTAGTAGACCTCCTGAAGCTTATTTATTAATTACTTTATTTAACATAACACAATTTACTGAAAAATGAAGTTATTTTCCCGAAAATTGTGGTGCTCTTTTTTCAAGGAAGGCTTGAATGCCCTCTTTTGCATCCTCAGATACAAATACTTTACCGAAGCTCGCGGCTTCTGCTTCAATACCTTCATAAAATGATGCCGGCTTTGCATAGCCTAGCATTTTAATAGCTTGCGCTAAGGCAATCGGACTTTTCTTCGCCATTTTTTTAGCGATAGCTACAGTGCTTTCAAGTAATGCTTCTGCTTCAAATGCACGCGTTGCTAATCCCCATTGCACCGCTTCTTCACCTGTAATTGGCTCGCTTGTAAATAGCATTTCTGCTGCTTTTGCTGTACCAACATAACGAGGTAAACGTTGTGTGCCACCAAAACCAGGAATTAAGCCTAGTTGTAGTTCAGGCAAACCAAGTTTAGCATCGCTCGCTACATAACGAATATGACAGCCCATTGCTAGCTCTAAACCGCCGCCTAGTGCTGCGCCATGAATAGCTGCAATAACTGGTTTAGCAAATGACTCAAGACGCTCAAACACATCTTGCCCTGCTTTTGCTAGCTTTGTAAACTCTGCACCGTCGCTAACCTCTGTGAACTCTTTAATATCTGCGCCTGCCGAGAAAAAGCGCCCTTCACCATGAAGTACAACGACGCGTACAGCTTCATCGTTTTCAACTTGATTCAATAGCTCATTGACTTCTTGAATCATACCTCGTGATAAGGCGTTCGCTGGTGGACGATTAATTGTTGCTACAGCCACACCATCTTCTACTTTCCAAGTTAAAAACTCCATTTTATTACACCCCTTTTTAAGCTTGAATCCCCTTTAATAATAAAGTCTGCACCTTAGGTATCATTGCTAATAAATCATAGCGCGCATCATTCATTACCCATGATGTAATAATTTCGTCAATTGTGCCAAATACCATTTGACGCGCTAAACGAACATCCATCGTTGGGTTAAATTCGCCATTGAGCATACCTTCAATTAGAATTTCATCGAGCAACTTCAAATATTCTTTTAATATTCCGTTAATTTTTAACCGGAGTTCTTTATTTGATTGTCTAAGTTCCAATTGAGTTACCATGGCTAGATGCTTGTCTGACGCAAGTACTGTAAAGTGATTTTTGATCATCAAGCATAATTTGTCGGAGGATGTACCTCCATTTTCTATTATAGCCTGTAAGGACTCTGTAAATACACCCATCTTTTCTTCAAACATCGAAATTAAAATATCTTCTTTGTTTTTAAAATATAAGTAAATGGTACCGTCAGCAACACCAGCTTGTTTTGCTATTTTAGCAACCTGTGCTTGATGGTAGCCATTTTCTGCAATAACGATTACAGCAGCATCAATAATTTGCTTATACTTCGGTTTATCGCGTTTCATGTCTGTCACCACCAAAAAATAAAAGAGATATGAATGACCATTCATTCATATCTCTATATTATATAACATCTTGTAGTTTGTCAACATTAATACTCGTTATTACACTTGTTCGCTCGCTATTCTCGTTTTCTCTTCATCTGCTAGCGTACGGCGTAAAATTTTACCCACGGCTGTTTTTGGTAGCTCTTTACGAAACTCGTACTGGCGTGGCACTTTATATGCCGCAAGATTTTTTCGGCAATACGTATTAAATTCGTCAGACGTTGTAGTATATCCTTCTTTTAACACAATAAATGCTTTAACAGTTTCTCCGCGGTAACTATCAGGTACACCAATAACTACGCATTCTTGTACAGCCTCATGTTCATAAAGTACTTCTTCTACCTCACGTGGATAAATATTAAAGCCACCTGCTATAATCATATCCTTTTTGCGGTCAACAATAAAGAAATACCCTTCTTCATTCATATAACCAAGATCACCTGTCAGTAACCAGCCATCCTCTGTGAATGTTGCTTGTGTATCCTCTTTACGATGCCAATACCCTTTCATTACTTGTGGACCTTTAACAATAAGCTCGCCAATCTCACCAAAATCAAGCTCTCTATGGTCACCAACACGTACAATTTTTGCATCCGTATCAGGCCATGGTATACCAATAGAGCCATTTACGCGTCGCTCCCAAATATTATTAGCATGAGTAACAGGCGAAGTTTCTGTTAAGCCATAGCCCTCAACTAATTTGCCGCCTGTTGCGGCTTCAAATTTTTGTTGCACATCTACAGGTAGCGGTGCTGAGCCACTAATACAAGCTTTAATTGAGGTTAAATCATACTTATGCAACTTGGGATGATTTAATAACCCAATATATAAAGTTGGTGCTCCTGGAAATAGTGTCGGTCTTTGTTTATCAATTGTTTTTAACGTAGTTACCGCATCAAACTTTGGCAGTAATACCATTTTACTCGTTGTATATACACTAAGTAGCATTACAGTAGTCATACCGTATACATGAAAGAAAGGCAGCACCCCCATAATCACCTCTTTACCTCGCTGTGAGCGATAAAGCCAAGCATCACACATTTGCACATTAGACGTTAAGTTTTTATGCGTTAGCATAACACCTTTAGGGTAGCCAGTAGTGCCACCTGTATATTGAAGCAAAGCAATATCCTCTTCGTAATCAAATGGAATATTAACTGGAGCTGCCGGCATACTTGCCATAATCTCTTTAAAAAGATGATGGTAACCTGCATGTTTAATACTAGCTGTTACCCCCATTTGTTTACGCTGCATCATAGGATAAATACGATTTTTAGGAAACGGTAAGTAATCACTAATTGAAGTAATAATAATATCTTGGAGTGCCGTTTCTTTTTTCACTTTCATAACGCGTGGATAAAGTGCATCTAACGCTAAAATAGCTGTTGCCCCACTATCCACTAACTGATAGGTTAGCTCTCGCTCCGTATAAAGAGGGTTTGTCTGCACAACAATTACTCCCGCATACATTGCACCGTAATAAGCAATGACACTTTGTGGTGAATTGGGCAACATAATAGCTAGACGATCACCCTTTTTCATTCCAATCTTCATTAAATAATTTGCGAATTTTAATGCAGACTCATATAGTTCGTAATACGTAATTTCTTTGCCTAAAAAATGAATAGCTACTTTCTTAGGGCTTTGCTCAAATGCACGGGTTAAAAATGTTTGGATTGGTACTGGTTCATAGGTTAATGAATGTGGGACTTCCTTTGGGTAATTGGCCCACCATAATTTTTCTACCATAAAAACGTCTCCCTTCCCATTTGCGTTAAGATGCCTTAAGTATAGAATTTTATTACAAGATATACAATACAAAACAGAAAATTCACGTTTTTTCGATTTAGAACATGAATCATAATTCATTGTTTTCCCGTCATTTAATTTTTGTAAACAAAAAAGGAGCCGCATCCGCAGCTCCTTTTTGTTATTGTCGAAACATCCAGTACACACCTACAAGTACAAAGGCAATACAGACAACGATTAATACTTTAGCTAACTTTTCCAAATATATCGCTCCTTACACTACAATACTTGCGCCAATAATAAATGACAAACCAACAGATATAGTGAAAGAAATCAAACCTACAGCAATATTACCATTTTCAATTTCTTCATCGACTTTAAACATTGGTGTTAAAAATTCATATAAATAGTAGGCAAGGATTAATAAAACAAAACCAAAAATACCCCATGCAATCATTTCACCAAACGAACTATGTCGCTCAACTGAGTAACGGAAAATATTACAAACACCCATAATTTTACCGCCTGTTGCTAGGGCTACTGCAACATTACCCTTTTTAATTTCTTGCCAGTTTTGATATTTCGTAACGACTTCAAATAATGCCATTGCCACGATTAAACAAAGGACAACTACACTAAAGTAGCCTGCTGTTTCTACGATAGGGTAATGCCAAAAGCTTTTTTCGGTCATGTTTATACCTCCTACTTATTTTAATTCTACAACTGTTACACCATAGCCGCCTTCAGCTGGCTCACCAAAGCGGTAATTTTTCACGCGTGGATGTCGTTTTAAAAAGCTTTGGATGCCCTCGCGTAGCGCGCCTGTTCCTTTACCATGAATAATTGATACTTGGTGATAGTTTGCTAAAAGTGCATCATCTAAATATTTTTCTGTACGCGCTAATGCCTCCTCATAACGTTCGCCTCGTAAATCTAACTCTAGCTTTACAGCTGCTCGGCTTGAACGTAGGGATGATGTTGCTACAGGCTCTTTTTCTGGCTTAATATATTCTAATTCTGTTTCTGGTAGCTTCATTTTCATAACACCAATCGCTACAATCCAATGCTTTTTGCCTGCTTTTTCGGCAAGCGTACCGCGCTGATTATAAGACAGCACACGTACTTCGTCGCCGATTTGTAGGTTTTGATTACGCGCCTTAACCTCTGCCACTTTTTTCAACACGCGATTTTCTTTTGGTGCCGCTTCTTCTAAGCGTTTTTTTGCTTCAATAATTTCATGCTCTTTTACTGTTTTGGTTTTCATTGTACGTAAATCATGAATAACATCCTCTGCCTCGTGGCGAGCGTTCTCTACAATACTACGCGCTTTATCTTTAGCTTTATCGAGTAGTGCATCTTTTTTCGCCTCGTAAGCAGCGAGTTGCTCTTCTAAATCTTTACGCATTGCTTCTGCTTCTGCTACTAAACGAGCTGCGGCCTCTGCATCTATTTGTGATTGTTTGCGTGACGCTTCAAGTGAGGCAATCATTGACTCTACTTCGCGGCTATCTGTACCTGTAAATGTTTTTGCATGCTCAATAATAGCCGTTGGTAGCCCTAGTCTGCTCGAAATTTCAAAGGCATTTGAACGTCCTGGCACACCAATTAGTAAGCGATATGTTGGGCTTAGCGTTTCTACATCAAACTCCACGCTCGCATTAACGACACCCTCTCGGTTATAGCCATATGCTTTTAACTCAGGGTAGTGAGTCGTTGCCATTACACGTGCACCGCGCGCGTGTACTTCGTCTAAAATCGAAATAGCGAGTGCCGCACCTTCTTGCGGGTCAGTACCTGCGCCTAATTCGTCAAATAATACAAGAGAATGCTCATCAAATTTTTGTAAAATATCTACAATATTCACCATATGAGATGAGAAGGTTGATAGCGATTGTTCAATGGATTGTTCGTCGCCAATGTCAGCAAATAATTGCTTAAAGACAGCAAGCTCTGAGCCATCTAGTGCAGGAATTGGTAAGCCTGCTTGTGCCATTAATGTACACAACCCAACCGTTTTTAACGTAACCGTTTTACCACCTGTGTTAGGCCCTGTAATAACAATAGCATTAACATTTTCGCCAAACTCAATATCATTTGGCACTGCTGTATCGATTGGGATAAGTGGGTGACGCGCACGTACTAAACGAATATGCCCATCCTCATTCATCGTTGGCATTGTACATTTATTAGCTTGACCATATTTACCCTTGGCCAAAATAACATCAATCTCACCTAGTAGTTTTACTAAGTTAAATAGTTCTGGCGCAACTTCTTCTACTAACGCACTAAGCGCTTGCAAAATACGGTCGATTTCTTCTTTTTCCTTTACCTTTAAACGCTGTACTTCGTTATTAGATTGTACAACTGCATCGGGCTCAATAAATAATGTTTGTCCTGAAGCTGACTGGTCGTGCACGATACCGCCATAATGATAGCGATACTCCTGCTTTACAGGGATAACAAAACGATCATTACGAATGGTTACGATTTGGTCAGATAGCATTTTAGCTGCATTGCTACCACGGATTAAACTCTCTAACTTAGAGCGCACTCGCCCTTCTTCTGCTCGAAGTGATTGACGAATTGAACGTAGTGCACTACTTGCGCTATCAGTCACAACACCATTATCATCAATACACATATTAATTTCATTTTGTAACCCTGTTAACGCAGGGATTTGCTCTTTTTTAGCAATGAAGTGTGGGATGCTAATCACATCTTGTTCTTCAATTTCTTCAATAAATTCACGTAAAATACGGCTAGCACGAATGGTGCTCGAAATCTCCATAAGCTCCATAGCGCCAAGTACGCCACCAATTTGTGCGCGTCTTGCGCTTGGACGAATATCAAAGATGCCACCTAAAGGTACATGCCCTTTTACACGTAGGATTGCTAGCCCCTCGTCCATCTCCTCAAGGAGTGTCACTACTGTTTGAAAGTCTGTTGCTGGTTGTAATTGTTCCACGGCTGTTTTACCGATAGACGAGGTACAATGTTTTGCTACCTCTGCAATTACTTTATCGTATTCTAGTGTTTTCAATGCGCGCTGTGCAATCATTGAAGACACCTCCCTTATCTCATTATAAATTGTTCAAACTGTTCGCGGGTCCATGTATTCACAAGTAACTCCTGTGGCACATAAGCCTTTTGTGCATAACGCTCGCCTACACTCATATATGCTAATTGTTCAATACTATGCGCATCTGTATTAATGGCAATAGGCACGCCCGCTTCAACTGCCATACGTAAATGCTCCTCACATAAATCTAGACGGTAGGGATTTGCATTCAACTCTAAAATTTTACCATATTGTTTCGCCCATGCAATCAATTGTGACATATTTACCGCATAACCTTCGCGTTTTTCGATAACACGTCCAGTAGGGTGCGCAATCATATGCACATATGGATTTTTCATAGCCGCATACATACGTGCCATAATTTGTTCCTCGGTTTGATTAAAACTAGAGTGGATAGCAGCAATCACAAAGTCTAACTCGCGTAGCACATCGTCCTCAAAATCCAAAGTAGCATCAGGTAAAATATCCATTTCTGTACCTGCAAAAAGACGGAAGTTTGGATGCGCTTTATTGTATGCTTCGATTTCTAAACGTTGTTGTCTTAGACGCGCAGGCGTTAAACCATTTGCTACGGCTAAAAACTGTGAGTGATCAGTGATGGCTGCATGCGTATAACCCTTTTGTTGTAAAGCATCGCCCATCTCATGTATAGCACTTGCTCCGTCTGACCATGTTGTATGCATGTGTAGGTCTGCTTTAATCGTTGCCTGCTTAGGTAGCTCGCGCTCAAACTCCTCACGCCCTGTACGGATTGCAGGTGGGATAAATGGTAAATCAAAGTGCGCAAAAAAATCTGCTTCGGTCTTAAAAGTTATAACAGTACCATCTGCTTGTTCTACACCATATTCGCTAATCTTTTCGCCGCGCTCTTTTGCAATTTGACGCATACGCACATTGTGATCTTTTGAGCCTGTAAAGTGATGTAATGCTGTGGCATATTGCTTGTCTGTGACAAAACGAAAATCTACAGGCATCAATTCTTCACCATCTAGTACAACAGACACTTTAGTATCACCTGCCGCTACAATTTCGTGCACAGCAAGTTTCTCTAATAAATAGTTACGTAGCTTTACTGGTTCCGCTGTCGCAACAATAAAATCTACATCCTTACTCGTTTCGTTTGTACGGCGATAGCTACCTGCTACTGAATATTGATTTACAAATTCACTTGTTGCTAATACTTGATTAATATGATTAACTACAGGCTCAATACGCCAAATCGCATGGCGGTCTGCACGCGTCTCAACCTCTGCAATACCTGCTAAATATTTTTCTTCTGTTTTAGCACCAAAGCCAGCTAATGTACGGATTTGTCCTGCTTCACATGCCTGCTTTAAGCTTTCGATACTATCAATACCTAGTTCTTTATATAACTTAGCTATGCGCTTGCCACCTAACCCTGGGATTTTAAGTAGCGCCATTAAGCTTGCTGGAATTTCGGCTTGCAATGCGATGAGTACACTCGTTTCACCAGTGGTCATTAGTTCGGTAATTACTTCACCTGTCCCCTTGCCAATGCCTTTAATTTTTGTAATATCGTCAATCTCTGTAATCGATCGCACATCGCCCTCAAGTGCAGCTGCAGCCTTACGATACGCTGATATTTTAAAGGGGTTTTCGCCTTTCACTTCCATATATAATGCAATATCCTCTAGGACATTAATAATCTGCTTCTTGTTCATATAAGCCCTCCTATAATGAAAGGCACTTCCCGTATCGAGAAGTGCCTCGTAAGTACTACATGTAAACGTACCATAATTTTTTAGCAATTTGTGCGAGCACAGGTGTGTGCTCTAATAAAAAATTAGCAAAAACAGAATGATTGGTTCGTGCCTGTACAAAATCAAATGGTAACATCACGATTAAATACATCATGATATAAATTGCTGCGTACATTTCGACCATACCAAGTACAGCTCCGCCAATGCGGCTTGAGTTTGGGAAAAATGGAATGTAAGCTAGATAGTCAAACATTGATACTATAATCTTACCTACAATCATGACAGCAAAATAAATCATTGCAAAAGCTAATATCCGATAAAATGTCATATCAGCATCTACATTTGTAAAATCTACAGCAGCTTTAGCTGTAGCTTCGATTCCAGGGTAAGGTACCCAAAAAACAAATTTTTCGGCTAATGCTTTATAAAAAATAATAGCTACAATACTTGCAATTGCCATGCTACCGATATGCAACGCCTGCATCGCAAGCCCTCGCTTAGCGCCAATAAAAAAGCCGAGTGCAAGCATAAGTAGTACAATAATATCTAACATTCACTTCAATCCTTTAATTTTCTCAGTTCTTCCTCAAGTAGCAATTGTTCATTTACAGCATTAACTGCCGTTAACACAGCTAGCTGAATACTATCGAGCGAGGGGTTTTTGGACTTTAGCTCTTTCATACGTTGATCTACTGTTCTTGCTACGAGACGCATATGCTCAACCGACTCAGGCCCCACCATATGATAGGTATTACCCGAAATCTCTACAGTGATTCGATTTTTTTCCAAGCATAGCACCTCCCCAACGCTGTCGCGTATCCTAATCAATAAAAAGCTATCTATAATGATAACACGAAACGCCCTAATTTGTGAATGTTACCCCTATAAAAATAAGGAGCGGCATTAAGCGCCGCTCCTAAAGGTTACTTTAATAATGATTTCAAGCAATGGTAATGTAAATGATGTGGGAATCATTGTACTTGGCAGAGTTGTAATATTGGTAATGCCAATACTAGCCTCACCTATCGTAAACCAATCAAGCTCACTGACGGTTTGTATTTCGCCGCTGACATGGTAATCTGCCACATAATATAACTCATCAGGATTAGCACACCACACCTCTGCCTCTTTTGTCGGGTCTAAGCCAAGCGTTGTAAAAAATGCCTGTAACTCAGGTGAAACATGCTTAATATGCTCCACATACGCACAACAATCCTCACAGCCACAGTGGATACTGTCTGCAATACTTGGTAGTGTGGTATACCAAGCTGCTGTTTTTACTGGATTAACATAGACAGTCCTATTATCGAACTTCAGTGCCTTCAATTGTAGCAATCGCCTTTAATACTTTATTATGTGCGGCTACAACTTCTTCGTCCTTAAGCGTATGTTCAGGGTCAAGATATGTTAATGAGAAGGCTACTGATTTTTTACCTTCTGCCATTTTATCACCTTCATAAACGTCAAACACAGTAATATTTTTTAGTAATTTTACATTTGCTTGTTTAATAGCTGCTACTACTTCACCTGCAGCTGTGTCCTTGTTCATCACTAATGCAATATCTCGTGACATCCCTGGGAAACGAGGTACAGCCGTATAACTTAATAGTGGTTTATCATTAGCTGCTGCAAGTAACGCAAATAAGTTAAGCTCCATGACATAAGTATCTTTAACGCCTACTTCTTTTTGTGTTGCTGGGTGTAAGCCACCGATTAAGCCGACCATTTCGCCGTCTAATAAAATATGTGCTGTACGACCAGGGTGTAAACCGTCAACTTCTGCCTTAACAAAGCTACTACGTGTTTGCAAACCTAGCTTCGTCATTAATGCCTCTACTACACCTTTTAACACGAAGAAGTCAACCTGTTTTGACTCACCTTGCCACGCATGATCTAACCACTTGCCTGTAATAACAGCTGCTACGTGTTCTTCTTCATAAGGTTGCCCGTGCTCGTTTTGCCCTAAGAATACTGAACCAACTTCGTAAAGTGCTACTGAACTATTATTACGTGCCACATTATACGCTACTGACTCTACTAATGAAGGAATTAAGCTTTGACGTAGCGTGCTACGTTCTTCACTCATCGGCATCATTAATTTTGTTACGTTTTCTTTTTTCAACGCATATTTTTGTGCGGCTTCTGATGACGTTAGTGAGTAAGTCATTGCTTGGTAAAGCCCTGCACCTTCCATCACATCACGTACGACACGACGGTCCGCTTGGTATGGTGTTAGTTTGCCAATTTGCGTTGCACCTTGTGGCAAAGTCATTGGAATTTGATCATAACCATAAAGGCGTGCAATTTCTTCTACGATATCTTCGGCAATTACAATATCTTGACGACGTGTTGGTACAGCTAATGTTAACTTACCATTTTCTGCAGTAACACCAAACTGTAGGCGCTCAAGGATTTCTTTCATTTCATCCATCGAAATTTTCATGCCCAAGCGTGTGTTCACAAAATCTGGTGAAACAATAATTTGTTTCTCTTCTTTATTTAACTCGTCAAAAATAACATCATCTGCTAATACCTCGCCACCAGCAAGCTCAACTAATAAACTTGCAGCGCGGTCTGCTGCTTTTTGAACGCGGTTAGGGTCAACACCTTTTTCAAAACGTGCTGAAGAATCTGAACGAAGCCCTAGGCGACGTGACGTTTGGCGTACGCCTTGTCCCTCAAAGTAAGCTGCCTCAATAACTACTGTTGTCGTTGCATCCGTTACCTCAGAGTTAGCACCGCCCATAACACCTGCGATAGCTACTGGCTCTTTACCATTTGTGATAACTAAATCTGTCGCTTGTAATGTACGTTCTTGTGTATCAAGCGTCACGATTTTTTCGCCTTCTGTTGCCTTACGCACAACAATCTCACCTGTTTGTAAACGGTCATAGTCAAATGCGTGTAAAGGTTGACCATATTCCATTAATACAAAGTTCGTAATATCTACTACATTATTTAATGGACGTACACCAGCTGCCATTAAACGCTGTTGTAACCAAAGTGGTGAAGGTTGTACTTGTACATTTTGCACAATTTTTGCTACGTACATTGGGTTAGCTTGTGTATCTTCTACACGTAGTGATAATTTATCACTTGCTTTCGCTGCAACAGGCGTAATTGCTGTATTTGGTAATGTTACAGTTGTATTTAAGATAGCCGCTACTTCGTACGCTACACCTAACATTGATAGTGCGTCTGAACGGTTTGGCGTTAGGTCTAACTCTAAAATCGTATCGCGGTAGTGTAAGTAATCAAGCGCATCTGTGCCTGGTACTACAGCACTTGCAATGACATAAATTCCTTCAGCATAAGCTTTAGGCACTAACTTACCTTCTACACCAAGCTCTTGTAGTGAACAAATCATACCGTTCGATACTTCACCACGTAGCTTTGCCTTTTTAATTTTCATACCACCTGGTAATACAGCACCTGGTAGTGCAACAATAACATTTTGTCCTGCATCGACATTTGGTGCACCGCAAATAATTTGTTGTAACTCATCTGCACCAACATTTACCTGACAAATACTTAGTTTATCAGCCTCAGGGTGTTTGTCCTTTGACACTACATGACCGATTACAACATTGCTCATATTATATGAACTGTCAATAACAGCGTCTACCTCAATACCCGAACGTGTAATACGCTCTGCTAATTCTGCATCTGTTAATGCTGATGTATCTACATACTCTTTTAACCAATTTAATGATACTAACATTTTGCTTCCTCCTTACGCTTCAGTTTCTTGGAATTGTGATAAGAAACGAACATCATTTGTATAGAAATGGCGAATATCATCAACGCCGTATTTTAACATCGCAATACGCTCTACACCCATACCGAATGCAAAACCTGTTACCTTCGTTGAATCATAACCTGCTTTTTCAAGTACGTTCGGGTGAACCATACCGCCACCTAGTACTTCAATCCAGCCTGTTTGTTTACATACGTTACAGCCTGAGCCTCCACATTTAAAGCATGAAATATCCATCTCTACAGATGGCTCAGTAAATGGGAAGAAACTCGGGCGTAAACGAATTTCGCGGTCCTGCCCAAACATTTTCTTCGCAAATAAATCTAGTGTACCTTTTAGGTCACTCATACGGATGCCTTCTGCTACAACTAGGCCTTCAATTTGCATAAATTGGTGTGAGTGTGTCGCGTCATCACTGTCACGTCGGAAAACTTTACCCGGGCAAATAATGCGTACATTCGCGCCTTCTTTTTTCTCCATTGTACGAGCTTGTACAGGTGACGTATGCGTACGTAATAAAATTTCTTCAGAAATATAAAACGTATCTTGCATATCACGCGCTGGGTGACCCTTTGGTAAGTTAAGTGCTTCAAAGTTATAATAGTCGCGCTCTACTTCAGGTCCCTCGGCTACTTCATAACCCATACCCATAAATAAATCTTCAATTTCTTCCACTACGCGTGATAGTGGGTGGCGGTTACCAATGCGCACCGTACGACCTGGTAACGTTACGTCAATTGACTCGCTTACTAGTTGTTCAGCAATTGCTTGTTGCTCAAGCTTTTCAGCGTGTTCTTCTAATACTTCCGTTACCTTTTGGCGCATTTCATTTACAAGTGCACCCATTTTCGGACGTTCTTCAGGTGATAGTTTACCCATCCCTTTTAATAAATCTGTAATTGGTCCTTTTTTACCTAAATACGCAACACGTACTTCGTTTAACTCTTTTGAATTTAACGCAGCTTTAATTTTTTGTAATACTTCTTCTTTTAACTCTTGTAAGCGTTTCTCCATTGCATAATGCCTCCTTAAATAGTGAAAAATGCATAAAAAAACCCCGCCCCAAAAAAGGGACGAGGATTAATCGCGGTACCACCCTAGTTACTGTATAAACAGTCACTTCATTTCGTTAACGACTTTTGGAAAGCCGACGCAGTTTTTGCTGCGCTGCTAGCAAGACGAATTCAAGTTAGGCTACTTTAATGAGCTTACAGTCTATGGCTCATACTCCCTACAAAGCGCTTCTATCTTTACTACTTCTTGATTTATGCATTTATTTATTATTACTACTTCATTATACGAAAGTCATTTTATAAGTCAAGCTTTCACAAGTGTATAAAGTAAAATACCCGTAGCTACAGCGACATTTAGTGACTCTGCACCTCCGCGCATCGGAATCATAATCGTTTGTGTTGCTTTGCTTAATAACTGTGGATTAATGCCGCTGCCCTCATTGCCTACAATTAATGCAAACTTTTCTTGAGGTTCTACTGCAGTAAGTGACACAGCTTCTTCTAAAGCTGTACCATATACAGGTATCGTCAACTCTGCTACATAATCCATTAAATCAGCGCGTACAATAGGAATATGGAAGTGTGATCCTTGTGCTGCACGTAAAGTTTTCGGGTTATATGCATCTGCACAGCCCTTACCTAAAATAACAGCATCCATACCAGCAGCATCTGCTGTACGAATCATCGTACCAATATTACCTGGATCTTGAACAGCGTCAATCAATAACACGCGGCTAAAATTATCTGCTACAACTTCGATTTGCTGACATACGGCAAAGACACCTTGTGAATTTTCTGTTTCAGCAAATTCTTTTGCCACAGCAGCGGTAACTTCTACCATTGCAAGGTCATCAATATCCCATAGCATTGGTAAATCAACATCTTCACGTACGATTAACTGTGTAATTTGTGATTTATTTTTTAATGCCTCTTCTACTAAATGAAAACCTTCAATAATAAACTCTTTTGATTTTTCTCGTTCCTTACGTACAACCGCAAGTTTCTTCCAATATTTCACTAATGAATTTTGTGTTGATTCAATTCTTTTTATCATGTTTTATACCATAGTGTTCATTACACTATGATGTACCCCCTAATTACAAAATGAGCTTAATTATATCATACATTAGCTAAGGCTTCATCATTTGAAAAAACATCTCTGCTTGGTCCATACGCCTTTTAAATGCCCTTTGACCAATCGTAATAATAAACTCGCTACCTTGATGGGTTTTAATTAGTGTTGTACCATCGTCTAGCGCTTTAGCTGTAAATTGACGTTGAAATAAATAAATACTGCCTTTATCAGCCTTTGGAAAAGGTATTGCTATAATCATATTCGTACTATATCCAATGAGGATGGGCGGTTGGCGTAATACACTTAATAATTTACGTGCTGCAATTACCCGCCCTTCGTAAGTAGATCCATTTAAATGACAAATTCTATTCATAAATGTGTTTATTCTACATGTAGAATAATAGACACCTTGACTCGCAATAATTCTAGTCATATAATGCTCCGTTTCATATGTTTCTACAGCTTGAATACTCAGCCATTCAATATGTCGGTAACCCCCTAATCCATTTAACACTATCACCATGATTTTTCACTAGCAAAGCTTCTGCTGACATCGCTCTACTAAGCCATCGCCAAAATGTTAACACGTTACAATCGTAACCACTTTCCTTTATCATCACTACTCATTTTGGCAATTCGGCTCCCCCTCCCTATGTATTGTTATTTCCATACATTATCACTACCATTAGTAGCAACAAATTTAATAAAACTTGTATTTTTATAGTTAACTATACCCAAAATAGGTAAATTACTTATTTTTATTTTACATTATTTTTTTGTTTTTTCTAGTTTTATTTGCGTTTCCTCTTATTTTTTCTCTTTAATGTTATTTTTCTATTATTTAATAATAGATTACTCACTATCACTCTATTACTGTTTCCACATAATCAATCGTAATATTATTATTGCTATCTATAAAATAAATAGAAAAAATTTG
>NZ_JPUW01000016.1:0-48483 GCF_000743635.1 Lysinibacillus sp. BF-4
CTTTACGTGTCGCTTTCAATCGACCGCGCTTATGTTTGATATGGCGACCATTAAAGAATGTTGTTTTGCCTTTACTATCATAGCTAGTGGCTAGAAAATTAATCCCTAAATCAATACCAACAACGTTATTAACATCTTGCTCCTTTAATAGAGGGATGCCTTTTGTCATGGGGATATGCAAAAACCACTTATTGAACTTGTACACAAGTTTCGCTGTGCCAAATTTCCAATCGTCATTGAAGTATTTTTGCATCCCTTTTACTTCGAAGGGTAATTTAATACGACCATCTAACGTATTGACACTAAAAAGTCGCTCGTTTAAAGAATAGTCACGATTCCATACTACATCATAGCTAGGGCGCTTGTAGTGAACAAGCGACCATTCATGTCCATTTGATTGTGCTGATTTGTAGCTGGCAATGACCGTTTTCATGACGGATTGCGCCATTTGACTTTTCAAACCAAAACGTTGGCGAAGTTCTTTGTAATACAAGTTGTTTAATTGGAGTTGATTCAGATTTTTTGATACAACTACTATCTCTGAAAGCCAATTACACGCTTTTTGATAGGTTTTACTTGTCAAACGTAGGCTTTCTGCTTGTGATTCATTAACGTAAAGTTGAATTTTAGCTGTAATTGTTGTCATATTTTCACCGCCTTTCACTAAAAATAGTATACTATTTTTAGTGAAGTTAAAAAAAGAAACTCAACCTAAAGGTTGGCGACAATTCCTCCCTGACTTACGCTTTGCGTTGAAGTCGGGGTATCCTTGTCGCAAATCTGATGAAGTACTACCACGCGCAGCCTTTTTCACCTTTACTGCACCATTTAACCTACTAGTGCTAACAGCCATTGCATCTAGTAGTTTACTGTTATTTGGTGTCCTACTCACATTTTTGATACCAGCTAGCTATATTCCTAGTGCCAATAGTGACTATCAAAATGCTTCCCTACTAGCTATTACAAGCATGATGCTTGTAGGTGCAACGTTTGAGGAGCTTTTATTTAGAGGGATTATTCAAAATTTACTATTGCTATGGTTAGGTAACAGCTGGCTTGCCATTGGCATTACTACACTCGCATTTGTCGCGTTGCACGTTCACTATTTTAAAAAACCCGTTATGCTACTTAACATTACAATCCCTAGCTTAGTATTTGGCTGGGTTTACTTTCAAACAAATAATATTGTAGTACCAATTATTGTCCATTTTTTACTTAACATCGGCATCACCCTATTATTTAAATACCGTTGACTTACATTAAAAGCCTAATAACGAGAGGAAAAGTTATCCCCTCTCTTTTTATTTTTCCTATACGCCATCCCGTTGTCGTCAATACTTTTTTTGAAACTTTACCCGTTGTTTGACGTATAATAGGGAGAGATACTATTTAGGAGGTTACCCTATGCTTACGTTCTTTCAAAACTTATTACGCCACACGATTACGCTAGTTACGAGTTTTTTAGCATTTGGCTTTGCTGCAGATTCGCAGGATTCTAGTTTGTTAATGCTCGGCGCATTTTTTGGTAGTTATGTGGTCGTCAATTTTTCTATAAAACAATTGCAACTTTTCAATCGTCGTCGCAAAACTTCACTAACACGCAAAGAGTTTAAGCATGTAAATGCCCAACTTAAAATTGCCAAAACAAAAATTAAAGCACTCAATAATGCCTACTTAAAAGTGCGCTCTATTAATTCCTTTAAGCAACTGCATGAGATGACAAGTGTGGCAAAAAATATTGTGCGCCTTGTGCGTCAAACACCTGAGAAGTTTTTCGCGGCAGAGCCGTTCTTTTATGGTCACCTTGACTCAGCTGTACAGCTTACCGAAAAATACAGCTTCCTGTCTCGCCAGCAAGTGCGCGATAAGGAAATTACAGCAGCGCTATCCGAAACACACGCAACACTCGATGATTTAACAGATACGTTAAAACTCGACTTAAAAGAAGTGCTAGCTAATGATATTGAGCACCTTAACAACGAGCTAGATTACATCAAATATTCATCAGAAAAACGCAAAAAACAAATAGAATGGCGAGGCGACAAATAATGAAAACATTTGAACTTTTGCCTGAGCAAACCAAGCCACACGCGCTAAAAATCGCAGGCGAAATTGATATGAATAACTATGAGTCCATCCTTACACTTGGACACAACACACAGCGCGCGATTTCACAATTTAGTGATCGCGTGCTGTACCATATTAAAAACCGCGACATTACTAAAGTCGGCAATACTTTGCAGCAATTAGTGGATACAATCACGAGTGTTAAAGTAGAAGAAAATGATACAAATCTATTATCTCGTTTCTTCAAAAAAAAGAGCGAACCTTCGCCTGAAAGTACAATGCACTATGAGCGGGCAAGCATTCAGATTGAGCGTATTGAGTTGCAATTGCACCGCGCACAAAAGCAATTATTAGAGGATATTGAGGTACTAAACGAAATGTACCGCCTTAACCAAAGCTATCACGACGAGCTATCAATCATTTTAGCCGCAGGTGAGCTAAAGCAATATGATTTTACGAGCCGTGAGTTACCACGTATAGAAGCCATGGCGGCACAAGACCCACAAAGCCTTGCACCGCAAGCATTTGAGGATGCCAAAAATCAATTACAGCGCCTTGATCAGCGCCTGTATGATTTACAAATTGCGCGCGAGCTAACGGTACAAGCCGCACCGCAAATTCGCATGATTCAACAATCTAACCAAGTACTATCCGAAAAAATCCAAACGTCTTTAATGACTACCATTCCATTATGGAAAAACCAAATCGCACTGCTTATTAGTTCACAGCGTGACCGCCAGCGTGCGGATTTACATCGTCGTTTAGCTTCAGCTGAGCAGCGTATGGAGGCCCACTTTGATGCTACCGAGCTTCAACAAACGCAACAACGCTTACTGGCAGACGTTGAAGAAACCCTATTACTACAAGGGCAATCGTCGGTACAACAAGCACAAATCGAACGCGAAATGCGCAATTTAAGTCGCGATTTATAACAATTAACGCCACAGAAATAAATTTATTTCTGTGGCGTTTTTATGCTTGCTGTCACTACTCTTTGCTGAATACTGCTTCAACTTTTCGAAATTCCTTACTAGATTTTTCTGAACATTCATGTATAATGGGTGTCACATACGAATAGTTTTCCTTCGGGGTCAGGTGAAAGTCCTAACCGGCGGTATAGCCCGCGAGCTCTTTGGAGCAGGATTTGGTGAAATTCCAAAGCCGACAGTATAGTCTGGATGAGAGAAGGAAGTAAAAGTTACGCGCTTTGCCGTAGCTTATTTTCTGACCCCACAAAACAGTTGTGTGGTCTTTTTTAATTGCATAGTTTTCCTTCGGGGTCGGGTGTAAGTCCCAACCGGCGGTATAGCCCGCGAGCTCTTTGGAGCAGGATTTGGTGAAATTCCAGAGCCGACAGTACAGTCTGGATGAGAGAAGGAAGTGGCAAAAAACTAGCGTACGCGCTGGTTTATTTCGCAATGCCTACTTCACAAGCCCCTGTTAGATGCAGCGGGCTTTTTATTATTTTGAGGAGGTGCTTTTTGGATGGAACAACGATTTATGCAATTTGCGCTACAGCTTGCGCAAACAGGTAAAAACCAAACGTCCCCTAACCCACTTGTTGGCTGCGTGATCACTAAGGGTGAAGATATTGTTGGCTTTGGCGCACATTTAAAAGCGGGCGATGCTCATGCCGAAGTCAACGCACTAAAAATTGCAGGCGACAAAGCTGAGGGCGCTAATGTTTACGTCACATTAGAGCCGTGCAATCATACGGGGCAAACAGGAGCTTGCGTAGATGCCTTAATTGCGGCTAATGTCGCGCATGTTTTTATTGCTACGCTTGACCCTAACCCGCTTGTTGCAGGTAAAGGTGCTAGGCGCTTAGAGCAAGCAGGTATTGCCGTTCATGTTGGACTTTTAGAGACAGAGGCTAAAGCATTAAACGCACCGTTCTTTCATTTCATTTCACAGCATCAGCCTTATGTAACGTTAAAACAAGCCATCTCGCTTGATGGCAAAATTACAGCAAGTAAGGGTGAGCAAACCTTTATTACAGGCAAAAAGGTCAAGGAGGATGTGCATTTAGCACGCGCACACCATGATGCCATTTTAGTTGGCACAAATACGGTATGTATTGACGACCCGAGCCTAACAAATCGCCTAAGCACGACTAAAAAACAGCCCATTCGCGTGATTATTGACCGCTTCGGCAAAATCCCTGCGAGTGCTACGGTATTTACGGATCATGCCGCACCTACTTGGCTTTTTACAAGTGAACCACGTGAGCTAGCACGCGTGCGGGTTTTTGTACTCGACAATTGTTCACTTGGCAATGTACTGCGCCGCCTAGCAGACGAAGGCATTATGACGCTTTATGTTGAGGCAGGCTGTGGCATTGCGGATGCCTTTTTACAACAAGGCTTTGTGCAAAAAATGATTACCTATGTCGCACCAAAATTATTAGGTAGCGACGCCCTTCCCATGATTACAAAAGCACTACCCCGTCCGTTTAAATTTGATGAGGTAGCGCGCATTGGCGAAGATATTAAAATTACGATGACGCTAAAATGAGGTGAGCTTTTGTTTACAGGTATTATCGAAGAATTTGGCACGATTAACAGCATGACGATGGGTAAGGAGGCGATTGCCTTCACCATTGGCGCACACGATATTATAGCGGATATGCATATTGGCGATAGCATCGCAGTAAATGGCGTATGCCTTACCGTTACTAGCTTTACAACATCAAGTTTTACAGCAGACGTCATGCCAGAAACCGTGCGTGCAACAACACTAGCTAGCTTACAAACTGGTGCACGCGTTAACCTTGAGCGCGCTATGGCAGCTAATAAACGGTTTGGTGGTCACTTTGTGGCAGGTCATGTGGATGAGGTGGGCACGATTTTACGTAAGCGCCCCTTCTCTAACGCAGTATATGTGGATATTAAAATTTCACGCGAGGCAAGCGCCTTACTTATACCGCGTGGCTCTATTGCGGTTGATGGCATTAGCCTTACCATTTTTGCTTTACAACCAGAGCTGGTAACGGTTTCGCTCATCCCACACACATTTGACCAAACAACACTTGGCTTTAAGCGCGAGCGCGATACCGTCAATATCGAAACCGATATGCTTAGCAAATATGTAGCACGTCAGCTTCAAGGACAAAATAGTAAAGTAACAGCAGATTTTTTACGACAAAACGGATTTTAAGGTGGTTATACAATGTTTAATACAATAGAGGAAGCACTAGCAGATTTAAAACAAGGCAAAATGATTATCGTAGTAGACGACGAAAACCGCGAAAATGAAGGTGACTTTGTTGCACTCGCAGAGCTTGCGACACCTGAAGTCATTAACTTTATGGCAACGTATGGCAAGGGGTTAATTTGTACACCACTAAGCCCGACCATTGCGAGCCGTTTACAACTTGCCCCAATGGTCGCACGCAATACGGATTTTCATCAAACCGCATTTACCGTAAGCGTGGATCATATGGAAACAACAACCGGCATTAGCGCCTTTGAGCGTGCCAAAACAATCGAAAAACTCATCGACCCTACAGCAAAAGCGGCAGACTTCCGCCGTCCTGGGCATGTTTTTCCTTTGATTGCTAAGCCTGATGGTGTACTTGCACGCCCTGGTCATACCGAGGCAGCTGTCGATTTAGCGATGCTTGCGGGGAGTACGCATGCAGGTGTCATTTGCGAAATTATGAATGCGGACGGCACAATGGCGCGCCTACCTGAGCTCCAACAAACAGCGCAAACCTTAAACATGAAAATCATTACTATCGAGGCTTTAATTGCCTACCGTCTCGAAAAAGAACAAGTCATTACGCGCGAGGCTACTGTTGTAATGCCAACGGTTGCTGGTGATTTTACGATGATTGGCTACAGCAATACGCTTGACGATAAGGAGCATATTGCGTTAACAAAAGGCACACTACACGAAGCCGAAGCTCCGCTCATTCGCATTCATTCGGAGTGCTTAACAGGTGATGTCTTTGGCTCTAAACGTTGTGATTGCGGACCTCAACTACAAGCCGCGTTAACAGCCATTGAGCAAGACGGTACAGGCGCAGTGCTTTATATGCGACAAGAAGGGCGCGGCATTGGGTTATTAAACAAACTCAAAGCTTATGAGCTGCAAGAGCAAGGCTATGACACAGTAGAGGCTAATGAACTGTTAGGCTTTGCGAGCGAGCTACGCGATTACCGCCTATGTGCACAAATGCTTAAAGACTTAGGCGTTACAACGGTACGTCTCCTAACTAACAACCCTGATAAAGTGGCGCAACTTGAGCGCTACGGCATTACGGTTAGCGCACGCATCCCACTCATTGCAGGGCTAGCACAAGAAAACGCCAACTATATGGCAGCAAAAAAACACAAAATGCAACATGTACTTTAAGGAGGAAATTAACATGGTAAACACAATTCAAGCACAATTAGTCGGTACACAATTAAAGGTAGGCATTGTTGTAGGTCGCTTTAACGAGTTTATTAACGACAAATTACTAGCTGGCGCAGTAGACGGGCTTAAACGTCATGGTGTCGCGGATGACAATATCGAAGTGGTATGGGTACCTGGCGCTTTTGAAGTACCCTTTATCGCTAAAAAAATGGCAGAAGGCAAAAAATACGATGCTGTTATTGGTTTAGGCACTGTCATTCGTGGCTCAACAACGCATTATGACTATGTATGTAATGAAGCCGCTAAAGGCATTGCCCAAGTCGGACTACAAACCGGCGTACCAACCATTTTTGGTATCGTCACAACCGAAACCATCGAACAAGCAATTGAGCGCGCAGGCACTAAAGCTGGCAATAAAGGCTATGACGCTGCCGTTGCCGCAATCGAAATGGCAAACCTTACAAAATTACTATAAAACAAAGAGGCTAAGGGACATTCCCCTAGCCTCTTTTTGCATGCTGGATACGTTGGACGAGTGTCCCAATCACTACTAATGCAAGCCCTACGCCTGCACCCATTAACTGGTCAGCTAGCACTTCGCCAGCTCGTAGGTAGCGCATCAAAAATGTACCACCAAAAATCACCAGTGTAATTAAGCCAAGCTGTCTTATCATGATGCCCATTTGCCTATTACAACCTCCAAACAATCGCTCAAGCGATACCTGTCTATGCTAAAATAGAGTTATGCAAAGTATGTTTTATAGTAGCCACCAATGTGACCTGTGTTATCAATCACGAAAATAAATTCGTCTGTTTCGTTTTTCACTTCGTATTGTTTACCTACTGTTAAAACGTTTGATACTAAATATTTCGCTGCATCCGTATGTGTACAAGTTACCGTACGTAAAGTTGGCGAATCTTTCCATGTATTATGAAGCATAGCAATCTCTCCTCGTTTAAAAATTCATCCTCTCTAGTGTATACGATTTTTACGCATTTGTGGAGAGCTGGAGGTGAAATTTATGAGTGTACCGATTTGGTTTTACGTTGTTGCCTTCTCACTCGTCATTGTATTTGTTATTATTGCGGAATGGAACTCACGCCGTTAATATGTGTTAACCATTATAAATATATAGTTGACTTAAATACTTTACTCCACTAAACTAGAAACATACTAGTTATTGGAGTGATACTTGATGGCAACTACAGTTCAACAAGCACGCGCAGGTAGTAAATTTTCGACAGTTGATATGGTATACTGTGCGTTATTTTCGACACTTATGATGATTGGCGCAAACATTACGGCTTTTGCCCCGTTCCTTGTGGTAGGCGGCGTGCCAATTACGCTACAATCTTTTTTTGCAACATTAGCAGGGCTAGTTTTAGGTGCACGTAAAGGTGCAATCGCTATGCTCGTTTATACTTTAATTGGGCTAGCAGGTGCGCCTGTCTTTGCTCAGTTTAAAGGCGGCATATCTATGATTTTAGCCCCTACCTTTGGCTTTATCGTCGTCTTTATTTTAATCGCCTATATTATTGGCAAAATGACAGAGAAGCATGGCACTGTAAAAAGCTATGTCATCGCCTCGTTAGTTGGTACTGTTATTACGTATATCATCGGTACAAACTGGATGTATGCAGCCTATATGCTATGGGCAGGTGCACCAGAAGGCTTTGATTACTGGATGGCTTGGGCTTGGATGCTTGGCCCACTACCAAAAGATATTATTTTAGGTGTATTTGCAGGATTCTTTGCTTTCCGTATTAATGCGATTTTAAAAGTCAATAAATCCTAACAAAAAAGGGAGTGGCCGCGGCCACTCCCTTTTGTGCTATTATTTTTTCATTTCCTCATGTAAATGCGCAACTGCCGCATCAAATGTTTCGTCAATTTCCTTATTTGGCTTATACGTGATTAAGCTCACTACTACAATCGTAATAAGGCTTAACAAGAAACCTGGCACGATTTCGTAAAGTTCGAACCACTTAAATTTCTCCCAAACAAAGACCACAACCGCACCTACAATAAGACCTGCAACTGCACCTTGAGACGTTGTTTTACGCCAGTAAAGGCTTAGTAAAATAAGCGGCCCAAAGGCACTACCAAAACCTGACCAAGCAAACGATACAAGATCTAACACCGACTCATTATTTGGCCAAGCTAACATAATGGCTACAACAGACACCGCAAATACCGCTACTCGTCCCAAGAAAACATAGTAACTATCTGACTTTGGTGCTTTATTAAATGCCTTATATAAATCCTCAATTAATGCCGATGACGTAACGATTAACTGTGACGAAATCGTACTCATTACAGCCGAAAGTACAGCCGCTAAAATAACACCTGCAATAATCGGATGGAAAATAATTTGACCTAATACAATAAATACAGTTTCCGGGTCCTCAAGTGTCGCACCTTGTTGCAGGAAGTACGCATACCCAACAATCGCTGTAAATACAGCTCCCAACATACTTAAAAACATCCAACCAATACCAATGCGGCGAGCACTACGTGTTTCTTTAATCGTTTTAATCGCCATAAAACGCACAATAATATGTGGTTGACCAAAGTAGCCAAGCCCCCATGCGAGTGACGAAATAATACTAATTGCTGTAACACCCTCAAAGAAACTAAAATGTAGAGGTGAGGCATTTTTTACGGTACTAATTGTTTCAGCAATACCGCCTGTGTACGTTAAGCCCACAATAGGTACTAAAATTAATGCTAAAAACATGATTGTCCCTTGAATAACATCCGTATAGCTTACCGCGAGGAAGCCTCCAAATAATGTGTAAGCGATAACAACTGCGGCCACTACTAATAAACCAATATGGTAATCTAGCCCAAATGAGCTTAAGAAAAACTTACCGCCCGATACCATACCTGATGATACATAAAACGTAAAGAATATTAAAATAACAATACCCGTTACAATTCGTAGTAAACGTGATTTGTCGAGTAGACGTTTTTCTAAAAAGCTCGGAATTGTAATTGTGTCGTTAACATACGTATAGGCACGTAAGCGTGGCGCTACAACTAACCAGTTAATATAAGCCCCCACAACTAAACCAATTGCCATCCACGATTTCCCTAAACCTGTTACATAAATAACGCCCGGTAAACCCATTAACAACCAGCCTGACATATCAGCTGCCCCTGCACTTAACGCAGTTGCAATCGGGCCAAGTGAGCGCCCTCCTAGCATGTAGTCTGTTAAATTACTCGTCTTCTTATAGGCATACCAACCAATTGCAAGTAGCACTGCCATATAAATAATAATTGCTACAAGCTGGTACATTTGCTCTTGTGACATCTAGCCATCCCCTTTTCTTGTTGCGATTTTTTGAAATTTAAGTTCTATTAAACCCTATATACGACGATTAATCAATTATATTTCAAAAATAATACCGAAAAATATTTTGCACCTTAATTTTAAAAATATTTTATTTAGTGCAAAATTCATTGATATATCAACGAAAAATGCTCTTTTTTCCCTTCATTTCTCCATTATCTGAGTATTTGCGGCATTGGCAATTTTTTAAAACGTGCTATAATCCAAATTAAAATTATTTTCAACAAGTGAAAAGGAGTGTTTTTTATGAATTTACGAGATTTTTTCATCGCATTATCTGAAAACCGCGCACTAAACGCAGGTGCACAAAAATTTGGCTTACGTCTAGGCGCACAAAGCGTTGTCGCAGGCACAACCATCCCAGAAGTTGTTACAACAATCAAGCGTCTTAACGCAAAAGGCATTGCCTGCACAGTCGATAATTTAGGCGAGTTTGTTCATGATGAGGCAGAAGCACTGGCAGCAAAAAACAATATTTTAGCTGTTATCGAAACCATTCATGCTGAAGGGCTGAATGCACATATTTCACTTAAACCAACACAACTCGGTCTAAGCTTTGACCTTGAGCTTTGTTATAATAGCCTGCACGACATTGTAAAAACCGCGCATGACTACGGTATATTTATTAACTTTGACACAGAGACTTACGAAACATTGCACCAATCTTTTGAGTTGATGGAGCGTCTGCATAAAGAGTTTGATAATGTGGGCACAGTTATTCAAGCGTACTTTTACGAAGCGCTAGAAAATGCTGAGCGCTTTAAGGATTACCGCTTACGTCTTGTAAAAGGGGCCTATAAAGAAAACGCTTCCTTGGCTTACCAAACCAAAGAAGACATTGATAAAAACTATATTAAGCTAATTGAATATCATTTACTTAACGGCAAATTTACGTCAATCGCAACGCATGACCATAACATTATTGCCCACGTAAAGCGTTTTGTTAAAGCGCATAATATTCCACATGATGCGTTTGAGTTCCAAATGTTATATGGCTTCCGTAGCGAAATGCAATACGACCTTGCTGCAGAAGGCTTTAATTTCTGTACGTATTTACCATTTGGTGCTGACTGGTACGGCTACTTTATGCGCCGACTAGCTGAGCGTCCACAAAATCTGGAGCTTGTTGTGAAACAAGTATTTGATAAAAAAACAACGACGCTTGTTGGTGTTGGTTTAGGTGCATTCGCACTTGGTCGACTCACAAAACGAGCTAAAAAATAATAAAAGAGGCGTCGCGTATGCGATGCCTCTTTTTCGTTACATAAACTTTTTTAAGCGGTATTGCAGGCTTTGGCGACTTAAACCAAGTGCTTCAGCCGTTTTCGAAATATTACCTTCATGAAGGCTAAGCGCTTTTTGTAAATAATAATGCTCCACCTCATGCAAATATTGGTCAAGCGGACGTAAATCCTGCTGTTCCTCCACTACTAGCCCCTCATTACGCTTATGCGCTTTTTCGAGACGCCACTTTAACTGGGCAGGTAGCATCACCATTTCAAGTGTTTCTTCGGTCGTTAATAAACTCCCCACCTCATCAAGCAATAACTCAAGCTCTTTTAAATTGCCCGGCCAATCATATGCCAGTAAAAACTTTTCGACATCAGGCGCAATATATTTAATATGCGAGCCGTACTGGTCGCGGTGGCGACGGAAGTAGTCCGTAATAAACGGCAAAATATCTTCTTTACGCTCTCGTAATGCTGGTACTTTAATCGACACACTCGAAAACAAATGGTACAGCGTTTGCGATAGCTCCCCTTGACGGATTAAATCGACAGGGTCTTCCCCCACACTGGCAATAAAGTAATGCTTGCGATCCTCATACTCATTAAGCAATGCAATAATACGTTCCTGTGCTTGCATTGACAAATACTCAATGCGCTCCGCAAAGAAAGTACTGTTGCGGTTTTCTTTAATTGCCTTCTCTAAACGCTCAATGACCGTTTCTTCATCACGTCGGCAAATGAGTGTAATAAATAATTCGTTTTTTTCGATGAGAGCATGATGGATACCCTCTGCAATCATATCCTTACCCGTGCCTGATTCTCCAATCAACATAACGGGGATGCGCCCAAGTGCGGCGGCACGCGCAATCTGAATAACCCGCTTCATTGCATCTGATACAGCTGTAATAATATCAAACGTCAGCGGTGCGCCGTAGCGACGGAGCGGTTGGTACATCATGTATTGTTGCTGGGTAATATCACGTACAAACTCCACAGCACCAAGCAACTCACCTTCTACAATTAGCGGCATAATGTTGCTGATGGTCGTAACCTCCTCACCGCGCTTATTCCAAAACGTTGCCTTATGCTGCATAATTGGTTTGGCTGTTTCAATCACCTGAAAGAGCTCGCTACGCTGAAAATCGCCATTGACGATTTCGAGCGCCTTCTGCTTTTCAAACTGCTCGTCCGTAACTCCCATTAGCTCACGCATTTTTTTGTTGTAAATTAATACATTTCCTTGTTGATCAATGGCACATACACCACTGACGCTTTGCTCTGTAATAAAACGATACAGGGCAACTAGCTTATCATTATCCATGTAATTCCCTCATTTTTAGCTTCGTCCTGTTTATTTTACCATGCTTTGCGTAAAAAAACTTTTCCCATCTCAAACATTGCTGTGACAGCGTTTTCACAACTTTAATTATTAGAAAATTCGCGTTAGTGGAATAAAACACTTGCATTATCTCTAATTATTTTGCATCATAGTATGCATAAGGTTGATTACTACAGCAAAATTATTTTGCATTAAAACTTAGGAGGTTTTTTTTATGATTCCATACAAACACGAACCATTCACTGATTTTTCGATTGAGGCCAATGCTGCGGCATACAAAAAAGCGCTTCAACAAGTAGAGGCAGAGCTTGGTAAAACATATCCGTTAGTAATTAACGGCGAGCGTATTACAACAGAGGGTAAAATCACATCATATAACCCCGCTAAAAAAACAGAAGTTATTGGTCACGTAGCCAAAGCAAATAAAGAGTTAGCTGAGCAAGCGATGCAAGCGGCTGATACAGCATTTAAAACATGGAAAAAGGTTGACCCTGCCATTCGTGCAGACGTATTATTTAAAGCTGCTGCGATTATTCGCCGCCGCAAGCATGAGTTTTCGGCTTGGTTAACAAAAGAAGCAGGTAAACCATGGAACGAGGCAGATGCAGATACAGCAGAGGCAATTGACTTCTTAGAGTATTACGGTCGCCAAATGCTTGAGTTAAAACCAGGACGTAAAGTCGAAAGCCGCCCAGGCGAATTTAACCGCTATGACTATATCCCACTAGGTGTAGCTGTTATTATTTCACCATGGAACTTCCCACTTGCGATTATGGCGGGTACAACAGTTGCCGCTGTCGTAACAGGTAACACGGTATTATTAAAACCAGCTTCAACAACACCAGTTGTAGCGTATAAGTTTATGGAAGTTTTAGAAGAAGCAGGTTTACCTAAAGGTGTAGTTAACTACATCCCAGGACCTGGTGCAGAAGTTGGTGACTACTTAGTAGATCACCCAAAAACACGCTTCATTAGCTTTACAGGCTCACGTGATGTTGGCTTACGCATTAATAACCGCGCTTCAACATTATCAGAAGGCCAAATTTGGTTAAAACGCGTTATCGCAGAAATGGGCGGTAAGGATACGATTGTTGTTGATAACGAAGCTGACTTAGAACTAGCAGCACAATCTATCGTTAAATCAGCATTCGGCTTCTCAGGTCAAAAATGTTCGGCTTGTTCACGCGCTGTCATTCACCAAGATGTATACGACACAGTCGTAGCGCGCGTCGAAGAACTAACAAAAGAACTAACAGTTGGTGACCCAACAGACAATGCAAACTTCATGGCAACGGTAATTGACGAAGCGGCATTTAAAAAAGTAACAAGCTACATCGAAATCGGTAAAGAAGAAGGTCGCCTCATTGCAGGTGGTACAGCAGATGACTCAACAGGCTACTTTGTACAACCAACCGTATTTGCTGATGTTGACCGCAATGCACGTATTATGCGCGAAGAAATCTTTGGCCCAGTAGTAGCGCTATGTAAAGCAAAAGACTTTGACGAAGCACTAGAAATTGCTAATGACACAGAATACGGCTTAACAGGCGCTGTCATTACGAAAAATCGTTTCCACCAAGAACAAGCGCGCGAAGACTTCCATGTGGGTAACCTTTACTTTAACCGTGGTTGCACAGGCGCAATTGTTGGCTACCAACCATTTGGCGGATTTAATATGTCAGGTACAGACTCTAAAGCAGGCGGACCTGATTACCTGCAACTACACATGCAAGCTAAAACAACTTCTGAAATGTTATAATCTGCTCACTATTATAATAGAAGAAACTCAAAAAAATCGTACCCCCCTTTTACAAGCCAAGCTCATTACGAGCTTGGCTTTTTACGTACAAAAAAACGATGCACTCCTAAAGAGTACATCGCGTCTATTAAGCAAATGTTCGTTGTAAAAAAGCTTTTGTACGGTCATGTTGTGGGTTGAGTAACACTTCATCAGGCGTGCCTTGCTCCACAATAACCCCCTTATCCATAAAGACAATACGGTCAGATACTTCACGCGCAAACTGCATTTCATGGGTCACAATTAACATCGTGTTACCATCATCCGCAAGCTTACGCATTACTTTTAGTACCTCGCCTACCATTTCTGGGTCAAGTGCACTTGTTGGTTCGTCAAATAGCATGACATCAGGGTTCATACACAGCGCACGCGCAATCGCTACACGCTGCTTTTGCCCACCTGACAGCTGACGCGGACGCGCATTCACATATGCCTCCATGCCCACAAGCTGTAAGTATTCCTCCGCAACCTTAATCGCTTCGGCTTTACTGCGCTTTAGCACTTTTACTTGTCCTACAATACAATTATCAAGCACTGTTAAATTATTAAATAAGTTAAATTGTTGAAACACCATCCCCAAATGCGTACGATAGGCTTCAATATTTTTCATTTCTTTTAAAATATCATTGCCTTTATAAATAATTTCGCCCCCATTTGGCGTTTCAAGAAGGTTAACACAGCGTAGCAATGTTGATTTACCAGAGCCAGATGAGCCAATTAACGTCACTACCTCGCCCTTTTTCACTTCAAAATTAACATCCTTTAAAACTTCGTTGCTACCGAAGGATTTGCTTAAATGTTTAATACCAATGACTGTTTCCATTACGCTACCTCCTTCTTCTCAAATGCCTGCGGGCCGTCTAAACGACGCTCCATCCAGCGTAAAATACGCGTTGCTGTAAAGGTCATAATTAAGTATAAAATACTCGCAATAAAGAAAGCCTCAAAGTAGCGGAAGTTAGCACCGGCAATTGACTTCGTTTGGAAAAATAACTCGTTAACGCCAATAACACTTAGTACAGCTGTGTCTTTAATATTCATAATTAATTGGTTGCCTGTTGCTGGTAAAATATTGCGCCCTACTTGTGGCAATACAACATGCATCATAGTTTGAACGTGACTCATACCAACAGCCTGCGCTGCTTCGTACTGCCCCTTATCAATCGACACAATACCACCGCGTACAATCTCTGCCATATAAGCACCTGTATTTAGAGATACTACTAAAATACCTGCTGTTAAAATATTTAAATCAATACCTAGCGCCATATCTAAGCCGTAATAAACGACCATGGCTTGTACCATCATTGGTGTACCACGGAAAAACTCTACATAACACGCTAAAATAAAGCGTACCACTTTAAGCAATACTTGCTTTGGTGATTTTGTTTTAGGAATTGTATCAATAATACCAATCACAAATCCGATAAGTGCACCAACAAGTGTACCAATTAACGCGATAAGCAATGTGATGCCCATAGCACGTAAAAATAAGTGCCAGTTGTTCTCTACAATGGATATAATCCAATCTAAACTCATGTTTGTCTCCCCCTGCTCATCGCTAATAAAAAAAGAGAGGCGTAAATCTACGCCCCCCTTACCACCTGCTTATTGTGCTGATGGCTGTTGCTGAATTGCGTCTTCCATAATTTGTTGGCGCTCTTCTTCAGAGATACCTTGTAAAATTTCGTTAATTTTATCTTTGTCTGGATCGTCTTTACGTAAACCAACCGCAATTGAAGACTCCGTTGGGTCTGCTTTAAAGCCATCTTTAAATACAACATACGTAAAGTCTTCTAAAGCTTGTGATGCCGAAATCCCTTCAGGACGCTCTGACACATAACCATCAATTTTACCTGACTGTAAGGCAACACGTTGTGCAGAGAAGTTATCCATCGCTGTTTCTTTTTTAACACCGTCAATTTGATCAATCACATCATAGTGTGAGGTATTTAATTGGCCTGTTAATTTAGCACCTTTGAAGGCTTGGATAGAATCCATTTCAACAAATTTGTCGCCCTCTTTATATTGGTCTTTAATATAATCGCTATCTTTACGTACCACTAGTACAAAGTCAGATTGGTAATAAATATCTGTGAAATCAATTGTTTTTTTACGTTCTTTAGTTGGTGACATACCCGCCATAATCGCATCAATTTTGTTTGATTGTAACGCTGGTACTAAACCATCCCAACCCATTTTTACGATTACTAGCTCTTTGCCTAATTCATCGGCTACTTTTTTAGCAAATGCGATATCATAACCGCCCGCAAACTCTTTACTGCCTTTAATTGCAACAGCGCCGTTTGCATCGTCATTTTGTGTCCAGTTGTAAGGTGGGTAATCTGCCTCCATACCTACACGAAACTCTTTGCTGTCATCTCCTGTTGCCTTGTCGCCACTGTCGTCCGCATCCTTACTACCGCATGCAGCTAGTAAGATTGTTGTGAATATTGCGACAATCATAAGTACAAATCTTTTATTCATTGACAAATCCCCCTCTTTTTTCCTTAAAACAATACAAAAAAAACGACCCTACGCGAAAACTTTAGGTCGAATACATATTGCCCCAAAATTCCACATCACATTCCTACTCGAGATAGCTCAACTTAGTAAAAAGGAATAACGTTTACTAAGACAGTGCTGCAATTATTAATTACAACCCCAGCATATAAGCTTAAGCCCACTTATACACTTCGGCGACATTTCCTTCATTATAGCTTCATCGTTGCTTTCACTCTGCTGTAACCTAATAAATATCGCGCCTCTACCTCAATCCGTTTAGATGAGGTATTTTGTTTATTTAATTACTTGTCATGTTATCGTAATTTGCGTATACTGTCAACAGTATTTTAGCATTTTTCTGAAAACAGCATGAATTTTCATGTAGCATTTTGTATAAGTTAAACGGTGATATAGGCAGTTGCTCCCTAATTTATGTATAATGTTTAAGAGATTGCTAAAAGGTTATGGATAGAAAAGGGGATAGTTTAATGAAAAAAATACTGCATTTTATGCTTATCATTGTAGTACTCATCGCAGCTATTGGTGGCACTATCACTAACTTTAGTGCGGGTACATTTACGTCAGTCAAATTTATTTCGCTCTCATTATTACTAATCGTAGCTACCTTGCTCACTTATAGCTATAGGCAGCGTTATCCGAGTGATCGTAAGGTGTATAGTCTTGTCGGTATTATTGTAGCCATGACCATCCCAATTGTCATTTTTGCACTCGTTACTGCGATACGCTAATAAAAAAGGGACTGCCGAGGCAGTCCCTTTTGTTATGCTTATGAGTTTAATAATAAGTCTTCTGGGTTTTCGATTAATTCTTTAACCATTTTTAAGAAACCAACAGAGTCTTTACCATCAATGATACGGTGGTCATAAGAAAGTGCCACGTACATCATTGGACGGATTTCAACTTCACCATTAACAGCCACTGGGCGTTGAACGATTGAGTGCATACCAAGGATACCTGGTTGTGTACCGTTCATGATTGGTGTAGACATTAATGAACCAAACACACCACCATTAGTGATTGTGAATGAGCCACCTGCCATATCGTTAAGACCTAATTTTTTGTCGCGTGCTTTACCCGCTAACTCTTTAATATCGTATTCGATAGCTGCAAAGTTTTTGCGGTCTGCATCGCGTACTACAGGTACTACTAAGCCTTCTTCAGTTGATACAGCGATACCAATATCATAGAAGTTGTTTAAGTGAATTTCGTCACCTGAGATTTGTGCATTTACATATGGGTACTTTTTAAGCGCTGCTACAACTGCTTTTGTGAAGATTGACATGAAACCTAGTTTGATGTCGTTTTCTTTCACAAATTGCTCTTGTTTGCGTTTACGTAATGCCATGATGTTTGTCATGTCAATTTCGTTGAACGTTGTTAGCATTGCTGTAGATTGTTTAACTTCTAGTAAACGTTTTGCAATCGTTTGACGACGGCGAGACATTTTTTCTACCGTTACACGACCTGATTCAGCTGCTGGTGTAAATACCATTGCACCTGTTGTAGCAACTGGTGCTGCTTGTTGTACTGGTGCTGCTGGCTGTGTACCATGTGCCGCTACGTCTTGTACGCGAACGCGACCTTGTGGGTCTACTGGCGAAATCGCCGCTAAGTCGATGCCTTTTTCACGTGCTAATTTACGCGCTGCTGGTGAAGCTACAACACGCTCACCTGAAGTTTCTTCAACAACTGGTGCCGCTTGTTGTGCTGGCGCTGCTTCCGCTTTTGGCGCTTCTGCTTTTGCTTCTTCTTTAGCTGGTGCTGGTGCTGCTGCGCCACCTTCGCCCGCTTCAACGATTGCGATAACTTGACCTACATCAACTGTTTCGCCTTCTTGTGCTGTAATTTCTTTTAAAATACCCGCTTCTTCAGAAATGATTTCAGCGTTTACTTTGTCTGTTTCTAATTCAACGATAAATTCGCCTTTCTCAACGCGATCGCCTACTTTTTTAACCCACTGTGCAATTGTACCTTCTGTAATTGATTCTGCTAACTCAGGGACTCTAATCTCAGCCACTATAATTTCCTCCTTTGATTTTAAAACAACCATTCAAAAATATTTTAATGAAGCCATCTTGATTATTCAAGGTTTTGGCATTGGTTACGTTTCTAACAAATTACTAATTTATAGCTCCCCTAGCTGAAATTTCAGCTAGGTGGAGTATTTGAACCGATTTCCTTGGCGTCACTTCACCACTCACACAATGCGAGGCACTGCGCTCTGTGGTTCCAGTGCGCGGCGGAAATTACGGCTACGCTTTTATTTTGATTTTGATACGGCTTCTTCAATTAGACGCGCTTGCTCTGCTTTATGTGCATCCATGTCGCCTTCTGCTGTTGATGACATTGCTGGGCGGCCAACGTATGATAGTTTTTTGCCTTCAGCTAGCTCATACATATATTGTGTTGCATATAAGTATGAACCTTGGTTTTTAGGTTCTTCTTGTACCCAAACAAGTTCTTTTGCGTTAGGGAAACGTGCAATAATATCCGCAATTTTTTGTTGTGGGAATGGGTAAAGTTGCTCAACACGTACGATGTGTAAGTGGTCGAAGCCTTCACCATCTTTAATGCGGTCAGCAAGATCAATTGCTACTTTACCGCTTGCAAATAAAATACGCTCCACTTTTTTAACATCATTACCTAAGCCTGGTTGCTCAATAACTGCTTGGAATGAACCTTCAGCTAGTTGCTCTTTTGTAGCAGCAGCTAATGGGTGACGTAATAAATATTTAGGTGATACTACAACTAATGGACGAATCGCATCTGTACCTAACATTTTTGCTTGGCGACGTAATAAGTGGTAATAGTTGCCTGCATTTGAACAGTTAGCTACTGTCCAGTTGTTTTCAGCTGATAGTTGTAAGAAACGCTCCATGCGGCTTGATGAGTGCTCTGGTCCTTGACCTTCATAACCGTGTGGTAATAACATTACGAAGCCCGATTTTTGACCCCATTTTGCACGGCTTGAAGAAATAAAGTTATCAAACATCACTTGTGCCATATTGGCGAAGTCACCAAACTGTGCTTCCCAAATGGATAATGTGTTTGGTTTTTCCATGTTATAACCGTACTCATAGCCTACAACGCCTGCTTCAGTAAGTGGTGAGTTGTATACTTTAAATGATGCGTTAGCACCTGTTATACCATGTAATGGTGTGTACTCAGCACCATTGTTTTTGTCGTGAATTACAAGGTGACGTTGTGAGAATGTACCACGCTGTGCATCTTGACCTGAGAAGCGTACTGGATTGCCTTCTTGTACGATTGTACCGAATGCTAATGTCTCAGCATGACCCCAGTCAATTTTGCCTTCTTCAAATGCTTGCTCACGACGTTGTAAAATACGTCCTAGCTTGCTTTGTGGCTCAAAGCCTTCTGGCCAAGCTAATAATTCATCGTTCATTTTTTTAAGTGCTGCTGCATCTACTGATGTATCAACATTTGTTGGGTAGCCATCTTTAACAGCTTGTGGCATTTCTACTGTGATTGGCTCTTTCGTTTCGCCCACTTCTTTTACGTGGTCGTATGATTTTTGCATTTCTGCATAAATGTCTGTATCTAATTGTGCAACGGCATCCGCTGTTACTACGCCTTCAGCTGCTAATGCTTCGCCGTAAAGAACGCGTACTGTTGGGTGCTTAGGCACGATTTTGTATGTTTCTGGGTTTGTTACAGTTGGATCATCTGTTTCGTTATGACCATAACGACGGTAACCGATTAAGTCAACAAGGATGTCCTTGCCAAATTTTTCGCGGTATTCAAATGCTAAACGTGCAACTTGTACTACTGCTTCTGGTGCATCTGCGTTTACGTGTACAACTGGTACTTCATAGCCTTTAGCAGGGTCTGAAGAATACGTTGAAGAACGTGAATCATATGTTTCTGTAGTGAAACCAATCATGTTATTTGAAATAACATGCACTGAACCGCCCGTAGTAAAGCCTTCTGTTTTAGCGAAGTTTAATGTTTCTGTAACGATACCTTGACCTGGGAAGGCCGCGTCACCATGCACTAACACAGCCATTGCTTTTGCTGGGTCGAAAACAGGCTCGCCTGCTTGTGAAGCATCATCTTGTGCTGCACGTGTTTGACCAACAACAACAGGACTTGCAACCTCTAAGTGAGATGGGTTATATGCTAATTTCACTTTATAGCCTGATGGCTTAGTTAATGTAGCACCCATGTGATACTTCACGTCGTTTGTCCAGCCCTTAGTGATTTCTAGTGAGCCGTCTTCTGGTAGGAAGTACTCGTTTGACACATGCGCAAAGTCTGCAAACATCATGTCATACGGCTTGTTTAATACATGTGTTAACACGTTTAAACGACCACGGTGCGCCATACCAATTTGTAAAACGTTCATTTTTGCTGCTTGTGATAGACGGTCTAATTCGTCTAATAGCACTACTAGCGTGTCTAAACCTTCGATAGAGAAGCGTTTTTGACCTACGAATGTTTTGTGGATGAATTTTTCGAAGCCTTCTACACGAGTTAAACGCTCTAAAAGGGCTTTTTTCTCATCTGCAGTAAGTGGTGCATTTAATGCGCCTGACTCGATTTTAGAACGTAACCAATTACGTTCTTCGTCTACTACAACATGGTCGTATTCATACGCAATTTTTGCTGTATAAATACCACGTAAATAATCTACTGCTTGCTTACCATTGGTAACGTTTGCAGGTACAGTTTCAAAAAACATTGTTGCTGGTAACGCTGCAAGGTCTGCGTCTGATAGACCAAAAGCCTTTGGCTCAATGTGTGAAAAGTCTAATGGACGATCTTTAAGTGGGTAAATGTCTGCTGCTAAGTGACCTAGGTGACGAATTTCTTCAGCTAATTTCATTGCTGCTAAAATTTTCGTAACATTTGCTGGTGCTGCTGCAGTTATTGCTTGTGCAACTGGCGCAGAGCCGTCCGCAAAGATTGGTTCACCGTATTGCTCAAATAAAGCGATTAGGCCTGGCTCTACTTCTTCAGGTGACTGTAAAAACAAGTCGTATTGCTCCATTACGTACCCTAAGTTAGGACCTTCGAAAGCTGACCAAGGTGTAACATTGTTCGACATGAAAAATTACCTCCAAATTTTTGCCGTTTACGGCATTTACAATAGTTAAATTTTATGTTGCATTTCATATAACATTCTATCATTCTTTACACAGCGTTGCACTATGTTTGCTCCGACTGACGCCAATCTGCGCTTATCTTACAAAATGCGCTGATATTCCATCTTTTTTACAACAAATAGTGAGCGCTTACACTGGAAAAGAACTTTTTTCATATCAATATTACTACTCTTCACAAAAAATACAATACTTTTCGTCAAATTTGGTAACATTCATGGTCTGTAGCGTGGTAATTGCACAATAAATGTTGTACCCGCCTCAGATGAGTGCGCCGTAATCGTGCCTTGGTACTTATGCACAAGCATTTGCACGATGCTCAGACCAAGCCCACTGCCCTCAATACGCAAGCGCGAATGATCTGCGCGGTAAAAGCGGTCAAAAATATAAGGCAAGTCCGCTTCACTAATACCTATACCATTATCCGCTACCTTAATGCTCACCATATCCTTCGTAAATGACGTGGTAATGTCGATATGGGGGTCTTGCTTACTATAGTGTACAGCATTTATTAAAAGATTTTGCAAAATTTGTGTGAGACCGCCAACAGTAATGCCCGCTTCAACTGGCTCCGTCAATTGAAGTGTTAGTGTTACCTCAGGATGTGTGCTCGTAATCGTTTGACAAGTAGCCTCAATGACTTCATTAACAGACGCACGCGCCTCCTCCGTTGTGGGTGTACGACGTGCAAGTGCGAGCAACTCCTCAATCATCGTTTTCATGCGTGTTGTTTCAGCTAGCGCTAAGTCTAGTGACTCCTCAAGTACCGCAGGATCATTTTTGCCCCAGCGTTTTAATAACGACAAATGCCCCTCAACCGCATGGAGTGGTGTACGCAACTCATGCGAGGCATCTGATACAAATTGATGTTGCTGTAAAAACGCACCTTCTAGCTCACTCATCATCTGCTCATATACTGCGAGCAACTCGCCCACCTCGTCTTTACGTGCAGGAAGCGTAGTGCGCTCTGCAAAACCTGTCTGTGCAACACCGCGCATAGCATCACGCAACTCAATGACAGGGCGCATAAATAAACTAGCCAAATAATAGCCACCTGCTACAGCAATTACAATTGCCAGCACACCAGCGAGCAACATTGCCGTTAACAAGTAGCGCATCATCGCTAAAAAATGTTGCAAAGGATGCACGAGTTGGATATAGCCTTGCATAAAGCCAATCTCTATTGGCATCGTCGTTACAAAGGCACGCTCCCCGTCCACCTTACGCTCCTCAAAGCCAATAGCTAATGGCTGTGCCGAAGATTTATCATTTATCTGCACAAGCGCCAAACCATCCGCGTTAAACAAACGCACCGTTTGCTGTTGGTCTACAATTGTTGTTAACATGCCTCTCTGGCGGCGCAACTCCTCAATAGAAGGGCCACTATTTATATAGGTAGTAACATCAGCTAATGTGCGCTCTACCTTCGCCTTCTCTTCAGTTAATAACCAGTTATAAATAAAACTATACATGACAATACAAACAATGGCGTACGTCGTAAAAATAACAAGTCCTGCTGTAATCGCCCACTTTTGTTTTAACGTCATTGACGCATCACATACCCTACGCCGCGTACCGTTTCAATGGTGGCAAACACGCCGAGCTTTGTACGCAAATGCCTGATATACACATCTACTACATTCGTCTCGACCTCTGTATCAAAACCCCACACAGCCGTTAAAATTTGTTCTCTGGTGCATACTTGTGAATGGTGCATGGCTAAAAATAATAACAAGTCATATTCGGTTTTAGTTAGCTCAATAACTTGCCCCTGTGCGCTTACACTATGTGCTGTCCGGTCAATCGTAATGCCTTCAATTACTAGCACATCTTTTGGTTGCGTGCGACGCAAAATGGTACGAATACGTGCTAATAATTCTTCGATAGCAAAAGGCTTAACAATATAATCATCCGCTCCTGCATCTAACCCACCTACACGGTCCATCACCGCATCACGCGCTGTTACTAAAATAATGGGTACATCCGATGCTTTGCGTATACGCCTACAAATTTCGATACCATTTAAACCTGGGAGCATAACATCTACTAATAACATATCAAAGCTTTCACGTTGCGCCGCTAGTAGGCCTTCTCGCCCATCTGTACACACCGTTACTGCAAAGCCCTCATGCTTGAGCTCTAGCTCAATAAAACGTGCAATGCTCGCCTCATCCTCAATCAATAAAATCCTCTGCATGGCCATCCCCCTCTTTGGTAGTAATTGTACGCTTTTTTGCGTAAAAACTCGACACGTTTGACGCACTTTATAAAGCAAGTGACAAATTGGTGTCTACCGAAAATATTTTCCATTTCTGCAGGAAAAATAACTATAGCTTTCTTTATTTTTTTGGATTATGATACTTCTTGCTGGACGTGAAATCATTACGAAAAAACGCATAATGAAATAATATTTACGATCAATGAGTAGTCATATATTAGTATTTACGGAACAAATACTAGAAAATAATTGCATTTACGCGATTTATGCACTACACTTTCATTATAGTAATAATTTATTTTCCTTTGCAGGTTTATCCTTTTTCACCTTGGGGAAAAGTTTGACGTAAAGAAGATGTCGCTTCGTCTAGTGAATTTATTTTCGACCTTAAAAGGAGGCGTTTCGCATGTTAAAAAAACGTGAGTTAGTAGAATGCAATGAGTTATATGAGTTATTATCACACCCGACCGTTTTCCCGTATGTTCGTCAAAAGGCAACATCAGCTGATGAGTACTGGTTTATGACGAAACAGCTAATGGAAGAAGAAGCTGCAGGCGCAGCAATTTCACGCACGATTACTGATGATTGGGGTCAAGTAATCGGGACAATTAGCTTATTCGACATTCAAGATGGTGCAGGCTTTTTAGGCACATGGATTGGTTTACCATTCCAAGGCATGGGCTATAATCAAAAAGCAAAGCACGACTTCTTATCTGAATTATTTTTTGAACTAGATTTCCAAACTGTTTTCTTACGCATTCGTGAGGAAAACGTAAAATCACAAAAAGCCGCAACGAAGCTACCATATGTTGTAGAGGCAAATGATACACACCCTACACTACTTGAGCAAATCAATGCAGGCGAAAAGAAATTTAAACTATACCAAATTCCACGCGATTTATTTTACCTTGTTACAGCAAATGCAGATGCAGATGCTGCACACGAGGCAATGTAATACACAGAAAGCCCGCAGCAGTTGTCTATGCAGACAGTTGCTACGGGCTTTTTTTAGTTGTGATTATACGCTTTACGTGTCATTTGGTAAACGGCGTGGTCTACCCAGCGTCCGTAGAGGTTTTCGGCATTATGTGCTGTACCTTGCAAAGCAAAACCAAGACGCTCTGCAATAGCACGGCTTTTAATATTACCAACCGCAGCACGAATTTCTACGACCTCCATACCACGTTCAAAAAAACAATAGTCCATCAAGGCACGCACTACATCAGTGGCAATGCCTTTACCTGTATGGCTTTCACTTAGCCAATAACCAAGCGTTGCCGTTTTGGTGATGGGGTCATAGCTATTAATACTTGCTGTGCCACATAACTCGTCTTCATATAAAATACCTGTGGTAAGTCCCTTGCCCTCAGCAAACTGCTTTAAAGCAGTAAATAAGAAAAGTGCCTGTGTTTGTACACTGCGCGTATTATCAAGCCACCCTAGCCACTGGCGCAAATACTCACGCTCACGGTCAACGATTGCAAATAATGCCGCAGCATGTTGTGGCTCTAGTAATTGCAAAGAAACTTTATCATTTACTGTCATCACAAACATTTTGGTCACCTCATTTTTCGTATTGGATAATTAATTCTACCATTTCTTCAGGTGTTTTAGGTGTTTGCGTATCTGCCATACGCTCAATATATTGTGGCGCTTTATCAATCAGCGTCTTTAAAGCGTCAAAAAAGCTTTCGGTTGTTAGTTTTTCTTCTTCAAGTACCTCAGCAAAGGCTTGGCGCTTAAATAAGTTTGCATTTAATACTTGGTCACCGCGACTTTGTCTAGCAGAAAGCGGGATTAATAACATCGGCTTATGCAATGTTAAAAATTCGAAAATGGCGTTAGAGCCAGCGCGTGACACAATATAGTCTGAGGCATGTAGTAAGTCGGACAGCTCATCTGTTACATACTCAAATTGCTTATATCCTGGTGTGTTATACAGCGTAACATCCACATTGCCTTTACCACATAAATGAATAATATCAAAGCGCGCTAACAAGCGGTCAAGGTTTTCGCGGACGATGTCATTTAATAGCTTAGAGCCTTGGCTACCACCCATTAATAATAAAATCTCCTTATCCCCTGCAAACTCACAGCGCTCAATGCCCTTTTCGCGGTCGCCTGTAAATAATGAAGATCGAATAATCGACCCTGTGCATGTTGCACGGTCTGATGGCAAATGTTTAAGGGTTTCTTCAAATACGGTAAATACATGTGAAGCAAAGGGTAGCGCAATTTTATTAGCAAGCCCCGGTGTCACATCTGACTCATGGATGACGATTGGTACATTAGCGAGCTTGGCCGCAATAACTACAGGTACGGATACAAAGCCGCCCTTCGAAAATACCACGCTCGGCTTAACTCGACGAATAATGCGAAAAGCCTGCATTACACCGCGCATCACACGAAACGGGTCAGTAAAGTTTTTAAACGAAAAATAACGACGTAATTTACCACTCGCAATACCGTAAAACGGTACTTTAGGGAAAGCCTCGCCAATAATCTCTTGCTCAATGCCTTCAGTTGAACCAATATAATGTACGTCATAGCCCTTTTCGAGCAATGACGGAATAATCGCTTGATTGAGTGACACATGCCCTGCTGTGCCCCCACCTGTTAAAATGATTGTTTTGTCTTTCAATACATATGCTCCTGTTCTTCAGCTAGCGATACTTGCTTAAGCGTGAACGTTTTGCTTTTTTTCATTAATTCATTGTAGCACAAATCATCTATGAGAAAAAAGCCCCCTGTTCATTCTCTATTTTGCCGAATTTTTACAATAGTACAACTTGCGTACTAGTTATACGCAACCAGGCACAGTTAATTCATTGACATTTTCCCCAATAATAACAAGTTGAGGGGTCATTTTAATATACTCAGGTAACCACTGCACCATGCCGTACGCATATTGAAATAGCATAGGCTTACTGTTACCCGCTACAAGTACATAGCCCTTCATGCGGTAAATGGTGCTTGGTAAGTTACGCACCCAATCTTCAAACGCCTCCTGTGTAACAGGTGTTGTAAAAGTAACAAGACGTGTTGATAAATTAAGTTTGCCAATAGGTGCTGCCGTATGTGGTGCGCTTGCTGTTGCTTGCATATTTTGTAAAAGTTGAAGCGGCACGCGACCATTTGTCGTTTGTAAAATAAAGGCATGGTCATTAATGCCCTGCATTTCGTAAACGACTTGCGCCTGCTCAGCCTCCGTTAATAAATCCATTTTATTAGCAAGCAATAAATGCGCATGACGGATTTGCTCTAAAAATAACGAGCGCATTTGTACAGGCAATGTTGCACGGTCTAAAAATAAACGACTATCTGTAACGGTTACAATGCCTTTAACACATAGCTGATCCGCAAAAATCGGTGAGTATACCGCATCTAATGCCTCTACAGGGTGTGCTGCACCTGTAGTTTCGATAATCAGTACATCAAAATTATCCTCATGCAATAGTGTTTGGATTTGGGCTTCGGTTTTTTCGGAGCCTGTGCAACAAATACAACCCTCTAACATTTCTTTTAACGGAATGTCCTCATCTACCGCTTGCGAATCAAACGGCAGCTTGCCTAGCTCATTCATAATAATGGCTGGGCGAACGCCCGCTTCTTTTAACTGACGCAGTACATCCGTTAGCATCGACGTTTTGCCACTGCCTAAAAAACCACTAAATAAATAAACATCCTTCATGTTAATTGCCTCCTAGTAAAATAAGGGAGCAGCTAGTGCCGCCCCCTCATCCTCTGTTATTTTAATGCATCTACTGCCGCTTTAACTTGTGTATCATCTTTTTTCAATTTATCGCGTAGTTTTTCCATTAGTTTTTTTGTTGTGTCGCCTGTAATAATACCATCTTGTGCAAGACCATTGTCTGCTTGGAAGGCATATACTGCGCTTGTCATCGCTTCATCAAACGTTGTAGTCGTTTCACCTGGCTCATAGCCAAGTGCCGCTAACATTTGTTTTGCCGCTTTAACTTGCTCACTTACCATACCTTGCTTCATTTCCGCTTTTGTATCTAAATACGGTAATGTCGCGTAGTCAGGTAATTTTGCCTCAACGTCTGGTGTTACACCTTTTTCGTTAATCCAGTTGCCTTTAGGTGTTAACCATTTACCTTGTGTATATTTAAGGTTAGAGCCATCTTTGTACTCCTCAACGGTTTGCATTGTACCTTTACCGAAAGATTGTACACCAACTACTTTAGCACCTGCCGACTCTTGAAGCGCCGCCGCTACGATTTCAGAAGCTGAGGCACTACCCTCGTCTACTAACACGGTTAACGGCACATCGTACGCCTTAGGTCCTTTGGCTTTAAATACTTTTGGTTTACCATCACGCATTTCGATTTGGTAAATTGGCTTGCCATCCTCTAAAAATAAATTAGCAATTGCATACGCCTGCTCTAAGTAACCACCTGGATTTTGGCGCATATCCAGTACAATGCCCTTCACATCTTTTAACGAATCTAAAATGGCAACGAGCTCATCGCTTGTTGTTTCGCTAAATGATGTCATTTGAATGTGGGCAATGCCACCGTCTAACATTTCGCCGTATACGGTTTCGATTGGGATATCGTCACGTTTAATGGTTACGGTCATTGGCTCAGCATCACCGCGTTTAATAAGGAGCTTAACTTCCGTGCCCTTTTCGCCGCGAATTAATGATACGGCCTCTGTTGTTGTTTTACCTTCGATATTTTTACCATCCACCTCTAATACGATGTCATTTGGTAATAACCCAGCTCGCTCAGCTGGCGAGTTTTTAATTGGCGAAACAATCATAATTTGCCCATTACTATCCTGCACCTCAGCACCAATACCTTGGAAGCTGCCGCTTAAGCTTTCGCTAAATTCTTGTGCTTCTTTTTTTGTCATAAAGTCTGAATAAGGGTCATCTAATGCGTCAACCATACCGTTAACTGCGCCCTCAACTAATTTTTCTTTGTCAACTTCTTTATAGTATTTCGTGTTTAATTCGTCAAACGCATCATATAATTGTGCAAACTCTTGTCGTTCGACAGGGACCTTCACTTCTACTACCTTTTCTTCACCAAATGTTAGTGCGAAAATTGTTAGCCCCGCTGTTACTAGGATGACGAGAAATAGCAGCATCAAAAATGCAAAAGGCTTAATTCGTAAATATCGACCTGCTGGTTTCGTCGTCTGTTCTTGATTTTCCATTTGTTTCACCACTCTCACTGCTAATGCATACTATTCTATATAGTAACAGTTTCTTGAGCGTTCGAAAAGAAAAAGCGTACAATGAAAGAAGTTCAAAAATTGTATATGCTTTTCTGTAACAATATTTGATACAATAACCGTATTAGGAGGCTTCGTTATGACTATGACTTTACAAACTGTTAAATTCCAAAGTAGCATACCGCATTACGGAGGACGTTCGTATACGATTCCTCAGCAGTGCCCACATTGTGGCATTGTCGTTGCCCCGTATTCACTGCGTGCATCTGGTATCGACTACAACAAAAACGAGGAGTTTATTTTTTTACTACATAAATGCAAAGGTTGCGAGGAAAAGTTTTTAACCACTCACTTGCTCAATAAAAATGACCAAACGACTACATTTAAATCCATTTACCCACCAGCCGTAAATATGGAGATTTCTGAGGTGATTATGAAGTTTTCACCAAAATTTATCCGCATTTACCGCCAAGCACATACGGCCGAAATCGAGAGCCATACAGAGCTTGCGGCAGCAGGTTATCGCCTAGCGCTCGAAATTTTAGTTAAAGATTTTGCTAAGCTTGAGCAACCTGAACGCGCAGAGCAAATCCGTAAAATGCCACTTGTTGAATGTGCCCAAACGTACTTCCCTGATTTATTTGTGCTTGTTCAACGCGACCTCGCACAAGCGCTCGGCAGTGATTATATTGCCTACACACAAGATCAAAATGGCGCAGAGTTTAACGAATTAAAATACTACCTTGATATTTTCCTACAAAATATCGAAATGAAATTAAAAATCCGCGGCGCTACACCACCACCCGCCCCGACTGACCAGTGAGCCTCAATGCTCGCTGGTTTTTTGTTTTACTTTTTGTCTAAAAGGAATAGGATAAGTAACAAACTTGACGCAGCCAATTGAGAATTGTTATCATTAATTGAAACGTCAAGACACTAAGGAGAGATGGATAATGGATTATCGTATTGAAAAAGATACTATGGGCGAGATGCAAGTACCAACAAATAAATTATGGGGTGCTCAAACTGCTCGTAGTAAAATGAATTTTAAAATCGGTGAAGATTTAATGCCAATTGAAGTCATCCACGCGCTAGCTATCCTAAAGAAAAGTGCCGCACGTGCTAACTTTGATTTAGGTAAACTAAGCGAAGCCAAAATGAAAGCCATTGTACAAGCCGCTGACGAAATTGTAAACGGTCAATGGAATGACCACTTCCCACTTGTTGTGTGGCAAACAGGTAGCGGTACACAAACTAATATGAATGTTAATGAAGTGATTGCCCACCGCGCTAATCAAATTTTACAACATCAAGGTGATACAGACCTTGTGCATCCAAATGATGATGTTAATCAATCACAAAGCTCTAACGATACCTTCCCTACGGCACTCCATGTGGCTGGTGTATTGAAAGTCGAAAATTATTTATTACCACGCGTACGAGGCCTAGCCGAAACGTTACAAGATAAGTCAGAGCAATTTGACGATATTATTAAGATTGGTCGTACACACTTGCAAGATGCAACACCTTTAACACTTGGGCAAGAGTTTAGTGGTTGGGTAGCTATGCTTAAAAAATCCGAAAAAATGATTCAGTCAAATGTAGCTTATATGAAAGAACTGGCGATTGGCGGCACAGCCGTTGGTACAGGGATTAACGCACACCCTGAGTTTGGCGACCGTACCGCAAGTTATATTAGCGAAGAAACAGGCATTACCTTTACGTCAGCCGAAAATAAATTTCATGCATTAACGAGCCACGACGAGGTTGTAGCTACACACGGAGCTATTAAGGCACTAGCGGCTGATGCTATGAAAATTGCTAATGACGTACGCTTTTTAGCCAGCGGACCACGTAGTGGGATTGGCGAGCTTATTATTCCCGCTAATGAGCCGGGTTCGTCTATTATGCCTGGCAAGGTAAACCCTACTCAAAGCGAAGCACTTACGATGGTTGTAACGCAAGTGGTCGGTAATGATGCGACAATTGGCTTTGCAGCAAGCCAAGGTAACTTTGAGCTCAATGTCTTTAAACCCGTCATTATTTATAACTTCCTACAATCCGTACGCCTGCTAGCAGATGCATTAAAATCATTTGATGAGCATTGTGCAATTGGTATTGAGCCAAATATGGAGGTGCTTGAGCGTAACTTAAGTAACTCACTCATGTTAGTAACAGCACTCAATCCGTATATTGGTTACGAAAATGCCGCTAAAATTGCCAAAACTGCGCATGAGCAAGGTACATCCTTACGCGAAGCGGCGCTTGCCTCAGGTTTACTCACAGCTGAGGAGTTTGATAAATATGTAGACCCTAAAACTATGATTTATCCAAATGCTTAATACCTAATGGAGTTCTGACAAATTTGTGTCAGGGCTCTATTTTTTTAGCTGATTAGAGTCTTATCACCCACTTTATAGTCATTTCAAGTACTTTTTACTCTTTACTGTCAGCGCGTCTATGTAAATAGTATTGACTTTACACAATATGGCATTAAAATGAACTTATTAGCATATTACGTTAAAGGGAGTTTTTTTATGTTTTCTTCAATTAAAGCAAAACTAATGACAGCCTTCTCTATTTTAATTGTGTTAACGATTATTATTGGTGCGATTGGCTTTAACACCGCACGCACGATTGATAATAATTACACAGAGTTACTAGAGCACGATGTCGAGCAAGTCAATATTATTAATGAATTATTAATTTTACAAGGGCGTATTGTGGGCGATGTTCGTGCCTACATGCTATACGAAAATCCTGAGTATGTAACAAAAATCGGTACAACACAAGATGAGTTTTCGGCTACGTTACAAAAACTAGAGGCTATGGTGGGTAAGCAATATGCCAAACAAGTCGCAACAATTGCTACAGCCGCAACTGATTACCGCACAATTACTAAAGATATTATAACTAATTTTAAAAATAATAAACTATCAAAAGATCAATTAGCACTAGGTACAAAAACAAATGCAATGATTTTTGATGAATCACATGCCTTAAAAAAAGCGATTCAAGACGATTTAACAATGCATAACGAAGAGCTAAATGGCCTAACAACACAAGCGCTATGGTTAATTGCCATTGCCTTACTTATCGTTATTGTCGCTGGCGTTATTATTACGTATGTAGCTAACCGCAGTATTTCACCGCCAATTATTGCCACAACTGAAGTTATGCATAAAATGGCTAAAGGTGATTTAAGCATGCCTGCCCTACCGATTAAAGGTAAGGACGAGGTTAGCAAAATGGCAACATCACTCAATGAGTTATTAACACGCTGGAATATTGTTGTACAAAAAATGGGACAATCTTCAACGGACCTTGCCGCACAGTCCGAACAATTATCTGCAAGTTCAGAAGAAAGCTTAGCTTCGTCCGAAATGGTCGCACAAGCGGCAGAAAGCAATATGGCTAATAGCGAATCCCAAGCTTCACATATTTTACAATCAATTGATTCTTTAACTGAAGTAGGCGAAGGTATTAACCAAATTGCGACTAGCAACGAAGAGATGCTACACGCCGCTACTGGTATGCGCTCATTAGTACATGACGGCGTAAACGTTGTACGCGAAGTTTCTGACCATATGACAGCCATTGATACAACTATTGGTGAGTCAACGCAAATCATGGAAATTATGGCACAGCGTGCAGTAGAAATTGAGGAAGTTTCTGCTATGATTACAGGTATTTCTGAGCAAACTAACCTTCTCGCTTTAAATGCCGCGATTGAAGCAGCACGCGCTGGCGAAAATGGTAAGGGCTTCGCAGTTGTAGCTGATGAGGTACGTAAGCTCGCTGAGGAATCTCGTCAATCCGCTGCTCGCATTGAAACAATGATTCAGGATGTACGTCAAGCTGCTGAGCAAGCGGTACAGTCTATTCAATCAGGTCAAACAAAAGTAGCTGAAGGGCTAGCACGCTCTGCCGCTTCACTCGACGTTTTCACTACAATTGAAGGCTCGGTTGATGATGTTAATGGTCGCGTCGAAACCGTATCAGCCGCCGTGCAACAAATTCAAGCAATGTCATCTGAAGTACTGCGCAGCTCAACTTACTTACAAGAGCTAGCGGAGCAATCTTCAAGCAGTGCACAGGATACAGGTGCTGCTACTGAAGAACAACTTGCAGCTATGCAAGAAATCTCGGCTAGTACACAAGCACTTGCTGATTTAGCACAGCACCTACAAGACGAGGTAAATCACTTTACCCTACGCTAACTAAAAATGAGAAGTCGCCATTTGCGACTTCTCATTTTTTATTAGGCATTATAAAAATTATCCTGCCCCACTTTTTCATATAAACCGCTACGTTTTAATAACGAGCGTTGCTCAAGTGGTAGTTGTTTAATAATCACACGTATCCCTTCAGCCTCCGCACGATCAATCAGACTAGCAATCGCCGCCTCACCCGTCGCATCAATCGCTGACACCCGTGACATGTGTAGCATTAACACATCGCCCTCCAACCACTGCGGAAACTCATCCTCAAAGCGCTTAGCTGTACCAAAAAACAAGGGACCTGCAATCACATATTTTGTTAAGCCTTGCCCAAACTGAAGCAACTCGGCCTCTGTTGGCTTTTGTTTAGTAAAGCGTAACTCACCGATCATTTTCTTTAAGAAGAACACAGCCGCAAGCAAAATACCTACTTGTACAGCCGTTGTTAAATCTACAAAAATCGTTAGTAAAAAAGTTACCCATAACACAACAGCATCGCCCGTTTTTACCGTACCCATTTGGATAAACGCTTGGCGCGACACCATATTCCATGACACATACATTAAAATAGGGGCCATTGCCGCTAGTGGGATATACGATGCATAAGGGCCAAGCAGTACGACAAATAGGAGCACAAAAACACTTTGGATAATGCTCGACATTGGGCTCACGCCGCCTGAGCGAATATTAGTTGCTGTACGCGCAATCGCGCCTGTAGCAGGGATACCTCCAAATAACGGTGTAATCATATTAGCAATACCCTGCCCAAATAACTCGCGCTTAGCATTATGCTTAGTATGCGTCATTTCATCTGCTACTACTGTAGATAGTAGCGACTCAATCGCACCCAGCGCCGCAATAATTAACGCAGGTTGCCACAAGTATAAGATTTTTTCAAATGTTAGTTGTGGTAATTGAAACGGCGGTAGCGCACTCGGAATGCCCCCAAAAGCAGTGCCGATTGTTTCGACTCTACCATTAAAAATAACAACAGATAGCAGTGTTGGCACAAGTAGCGCTACCAATAGTACAGGTACACGCGGCGCAAATTTGGTAATAACAATAATTGTCGCAAAACCTACAAGCGCAAGGATAATGCTATTGCTATTAAATGTGTGCGCTTGACGCCAAAGCTCTAGCATATTTTGATGAAAATACTCAAACTTCTTAACATCGGTTAAGCCAAAAAAATTAGCAATCTGACCGCTAAAAATGATGACCGCAATGCCTGCGGTAAAACCAATCGTGACTGAGCGTGGCACAAATTGTATTAGCTGGCTCACGCCTAGTACACTCATAATAAGCAGAAATATCCCTGCTAAAAATCCAGCGATCAATAAGTCCTCATAACCATACTGCAATACAATCGCAAGCAGTATTGGTATGAATGCGCCTGTCGGACCAGCCACCTGGTAGCGAGAGCCCCCAAAAAGTGCCACGAGAAATCCGGCAATTATCGTCGTATACAAGCCGTATTCGGGTTTTACTCCTGAAGCAATCGCAAACGCCATACCTAGTGGGATTGCTACGATACCTACCGTAATCCCTGCCACTAAATCTTGACGAAAGCCAGCTGCATTATAGTGCGCAAATCGATCATCTTTGAACAAACCGTTCACTTCTTCCCTTAGTATTTTGTAGGAAAACTACGCCTACAGTATACATCATTTATTCAAAAAGCACACTATACAAAAAATCCCCTAGTCTATACAAGACTAGAGGAAAAAGATTAGCGTTTTTTAAAAGGGAGGTAACTGCCATTTCCCCAATCTTGTACTATACGAGGTTCTTCATAACCAAATGTTCGGCTATCAACTATCATTAACTTTTTACTTGCTTCATTCCAAACATACGTATTCACGACATACCCTGCATTTGATGCATAAAGATAAGTTTGGATATACTCTTTATCAATTACCACTTGTTTATGCGTAGATGTCGAAATATCACCTACAGGCATTACATACCCATCACGATACATTACCATATCGCCTAAGCTCATTGTTTGTGTAAGGAAACCATAAATACCAACGATGTCGCCCGCTTTTGTAGATAGTACTTGCGTCGACGACGATTGATTACTTAAATTAATCGGTGCTTCGCTTTTTGACTCACCAGCTAAGTAACCTTTACTCTCGCCAGCCTCTACCACATACCATTTAATTGGCCCTTCGAAAATACGGTTACCTGCTTGCCCCAATGCCCAAGCATCTTTTAGTTGCGTTACATAGCGTGGGTCCGCGTATGCATACAATGTACCGCCATCATAAACACTCGCTTTGGCAATATTATTGCGGTTTAAAAAATCCACATCTAATTTATCAGCCACTGACGAATCAAGCTGTGCACGATTTAACATAACCGCAAATTGACCACGCGTAATTGTTTTTGATGGTGCAAAATAACCTGGCTTAACGCCTTTAATATAACCCGCTTTATATAATGTATGGATGTAATCTGCAAAGCCATTAGCCTTTGTAACATCCGCAAAGTACGTTTTATTGCCCTGCACTGGATTAAAAGGAATTTTTGCTCCCTTCACTAGCATCTGCGAAAATTGACCGCGTGTTACAGGATTTTGGGGATTATATTTACCTCCACTACGAATAATGCCCGCATTTGCTAATGCTGCTATGTATTTATAATTGGCATGCGTAGTTGGTACGTCGGTGAAATGAGGGCTCTTTACATTATCAACATCTAAATCTAATGCACCCGCTAAAATCTTAGCTGCTTGAGAACGGTTAATCGTTGCGCTTGGCTTAAATGTACCATCTTGATAACCCGAAATCACATTGTCATTTACTAAATTGTAAATGGCGCGCCCTGTTTCTGTTTGGTAATCTACATCCTTAAACGTCGGTGCTGCCTCTGTCGGTTGCGTAGCTAATAAAGCACATGTCGCTAGCGCTGCTAATGCTGTCGTTAATTTCTTCATTTTCCCACTCCTTTAAATTATGTACTACAACTACCATTATACACAATTTTTAACATAATATTAGCTATTATTTAATAGAAAAGCGTAGGAGACAGTAGCTCCTACGCTTGTTATTGTGGGGGTAATTGCATTTTATCAAGTTGGTCAATAAATTTTTTAGATTTTAAACGGATACCCGTCTGCTCCTCATAAATTGTAGACACAATGGTTTTGATTAAATGCTTCGTTTCGGTCTTTAATGTAATCGTACCAATTTGGTCAACAGGCACTGTATAAAACATACGAATTAAGCGCACATGCACAGGCTTTAACCGAATAATATAAGGGTCTAGATGGAAGCACTTATGGCATAAAAAGCCACCTTGTGTAAAGGAAAAGGCAAACTCTCCCTCTGTTGACCCGCAACCTGCACAGCCATGTAGCACAGGTTGTACGCCTGTATACGCCAGTAGCTTCCATTCGGCTAACAAAGTAACCGCCTCAGGGTCAACACCCTCGTCAATCGCCTGTAGTGCGTATTGCAGCACGTCAAAGGCATATGGCTCAGGGTTCCCCTCTTCTACAACGCGGTCAACGAGCTCTACAATATAACTGGCATACGCCATTGCCACAATATCTGAGCGTAAATGACGCAGTGCCTCAAGCGGCTCCGCTTGGTTTAGCGTCCCCATGCCTGTATAGCGCTGTACCATAAACATAGCGTGCGTAAATACTTGGCTTACAGAAGCTAGCCGACTTTTAGGTCGACGTGCACCGCGTGCCATAACAGCTACCTTCCCCGCTTCACGCGTCATGAGCACAACAATTTTATTGGCTTCACCATAATCATGCGTACGGAGTACATAGCCCTCCCATTTATGCAGCATCACTATCACTCCTTAAAAAAAGGAAGGCGAATCGCCCTCCCCTGTTTTAATATTCGTCTTCGTTAAAGCCAAAGTCACGTAAGTGTGTTGACTTATTACGCCAGTCCTTTTGTACCTTTACCCAAAGCTCTAAATATACTTTTGAGCCAAGTAGCATCTCGATATCTTTACGTGCACGTGTACCAACTTGTTTTAGCATAGCACCTTGCTTACCAATAACAATACCTTTTTGCGAGTTACGCTCTACCATAATAGTAGCTTGCACACGAATTTTATCAGGATTGTCTTCTTCACGTTTAATCTTATCAATCACTACTGCTACTGAGTGCGGGATTTCTTCACGTGTTAAATGTAGTACCTTTTCGCGGATTAACTCCGAAATAATAAAACGCTCAGGGTGATCCGTTACTTGGTCTGCTGGGTAGTACTGTGGACCTTCTGGCATATATTTTTTTAACGTTACTAATAAATTATCAACGTTTAAACCTTCTAATGCCGAAATTGGCACAATCTCAGCGAAATTAAATTTCTCTGTATAGCGCTCAATAATTGTCAGTAGCTCGTCAGGGTGTACGCGGTCAATTTTATTAATAATTAAAAAGACAGGTGTTTCGTTGCCCTCTAATAAATCCATAATAAACTGGTCGCCAGGTCCTAATTTTTGCTCGGCATTTACCATAAACATAATGGCATCTACTTCACGCAATGTGTTTTTTGATGTTTTTAGCATAAATTCGCCTAGCTTATGCTTTGGCTTATGAATCCCTGGTGTATCAATGAAAATTAATTGGCTGTCATCCTCTGTTAGCACACCTTGCACCTTGTTACGTGTTGTTTGTGGCTTGTCTGACATAATCGCAATTTTTTGTCCGATAACACGGTTTAAAAATGTTGATTTGCCGACGTTCGGGCGTCCAATAATTGAAATAAAACCTGATTTAAACTTATTTTCCTGCATCTTGTAAGTCCTCCGTTGTAAATGCGCCTGGTAACAGGTCACCTACTGTAGTTTGTTGTACATCACCGTTCAAATTCGTTAAGTATACGGGCATGGTCGGCTCGCAAAATTCTACCATAACTTGACGACATGCACCACAAGGAGATACAGGTCCTGCTGTATCTGCAATCACTGCAATGGCCTCAAATGCGGTTTCGCCCTCTGATACTGCCTTAAAAATAGCTGTTCGCTCTGCACAATTTGTTAAGCCAAAGCTTGCGTTTTCGATATTACAGCCTTGATAGACCTTACCATCTTTTGTAATAATCGCCGCTCCTACTGGAAACTTTGAGTATGGCACATAAGCCTGTTGTCTTGCTTCTTTTGCAAGTTGAAGTAATTTTTCCATTCATACGCTCCTCTAAAACCATTTCGGTAAAAATAATAATGCGCCTATTACGGCACTAATGCAAGCAAATACTAATACAGCACCTGCGGCAATGTCTTTTGCCTGCTTAGCGAGTGGATGCACCTCAGGCGAGGCTAAGTCCACTACGCGTTCAATGGCAGTGTTGACCATTTCGAGTGTTAGCATGCCACCAATGACAAGTAGTAAAATCAGCCACTCTAGTCGTGTAAATCCTGTAAATGCTGCCGCTAGTATAACAACAACAGCACTCACAAGGTGGGAACGAAAATTTTGCTCCCGTAAGCTACTCACTACACCCTCTGCTGCATAGCCAAATGAGCGAATAAACTTGTTAACATCCATTAGCGCGCTAAGCCAAAGCTCGTTAGGATTTCGTCCTGCTTACCAAACATTGCACGCTCATCTGCTTCATTCATGTGGTCATAGCCAAGTAAGTGCAACAGACTGTGAACAGCAAGGAAGCCTAACTCACGCTCAAAGCTATGCCCATAGCTTAAAGCTTGCTCTGCTGTACGCTCTGTCGAAATAATAATATCACCTAGCATACGTGGCATCCCTTCAATTACTACGTCCTCTTCTTCCTCTAAGGCAAACGAAATAACATCCGTTGGCATATCCTTACCGCGGTACTCACGATTAATGTCTTGAATGGCTGCATCATCAACAAATGTTACCGAAATTTCGGCTTCTTCTGTAATGCCCATAAAGGTTGCGGCATGGCGTAAAATATCATCAACTAGCTGCTGGTGTGCAGGCTGGATTGTGTTGGTTTCGTCTAAAAAATCAATAGTTAGCAAATCAATCGCTCCTTACTTCATCTCAGGGTACTCAATGCGTGAGTGGAAAATACCATTTAGTGTTTCACACAATACCTCTTCGATTGTTTTTAATTGTTTGATTGAAATATCACATTCATCAAACTGGTCGTCCTTTAAGCGGTCATCAATAATGGCCTGTACAAGTTTACGAATTTTATCTGGCGTTGGCTCCTTCATAGAACGCACAGCGGCCTCTACGCTATCCGCAACACTAATAACAGCCGCTTCTGTAGTTTGTGGCTTAGGCCCTGGGTAACGGAAGTCACACTCATCAAGCTCCTTGCCTTCCTCATTAGCTTTATACCAAAAGAATTTTAATAAACTTGTACCATGATGTTGCAGGGCAATATCAATGATTTCTTGCGGCATTTTATATTTACGTAGTAAATCCGCACCATCGGTTGTATGTGCCATAATAATTTCAGCACTTTTTTCAGGTGCCATCGCATCATGTGGGTTCATGCCTGCCATTTGGTTTTCAATGAAGAAGGTTGGGCGTACCGTTTTACCAACATCATGGTAATAACAACCAACGCGCGCAAGTAGCCCGTCTGCCCCAATCTCCTCACACGCAGCCTCTGCTAAGTTAGCTACCATTACACTATGATGGTACGTACCTGGTGTTTCCACCAATAACTTTTTAAGCAATGGATGGTTAGGGTTAGATAGCTCAATTAAACGCAGGGCTGATAGTACGCCAAAGGCTGACTCAAAGAATGGCAGTAAACCCATTGCCAGTGTCCCTGACATAAAGCCTGACATAAATGCCGCAATCGCATAAAAAGCAAGTTCTTTCATGCCATAATTGGACTGTGTCATTAATAAGTAAAACATAATAAATACTAAATTGACGATGGATACAATACCACTTGCGGTTAAAATATGCGAGCGTTTTTCGACATTTCGCATAAAGAATAAACTCGCAAAGCCACCAAAAATAATGTAGAGTGCCATTTCCATTTGAAGGACGGCTGAGTAGCCTTCTTGGAAAATAACACCTGCCGCGGCTGCAATTAATACTGTAATTAAAATAGCGGTACGCTCATTAACTAACATACGCACCAGCATCGTTGCAAGTGCTGTCGGGAAGATGAAAGAAATCATCATATCAAAATCCGTCACAATAAAGCTGAGCAACTTCATTAAAATTAAAGACATGGCATAAATAATCATCGTAATCAGTAATGCATTACGTTTTTTGCGCAACTCTAAAGGCTCACGCTCAAATAATACGTAAATAAACGTCATTTGCAATGTAATTAGCAATAATAAGCCAACTGCTGGCTTAAATGAGCGTTGATTGTCGGTCATGCCAAGCAGCTCTAATTGACGGTACATATCATTGTCAATAATTTGCCCTTCTTGCACAATGATTTGTCCTTGTAAAAGTCGCGTTGGCTCTACGCTTGAACGCGCTTGCTCAATTAATTTACTCGTTTGGTCCTTATCAAGCAACTCTGTTTCGACAATACTAGAGCGACCAATATGTACAATCGCATCCTGTGCATTTAAGCTCATTGGTAAGCGCGCACGAATTTTGGATTCAATGGCATCTTGCTCACTTGCCACACGCTCTGTACGAATAGGTCGTTCAAGTGTGGCTTTTACAAAGCTTAGCACTTCCTTTTTAGCGTGTAATAATTGCTTATCATCTAATGCAAGTAAGGCCGCAATTTGCTCATCTGACAGTGTGATGGTGATTTCCTTATTATCAATAGAAGCGAGTTTTTTCTTTACAGCTTTCACTTGCTCCTCTGGATTATCACTTTCACTTTTAGCTGTCGTAATATACTCAAATAGCGAGTTAACAATCGCTGTTCGTTGCCCTGCTATCGCCTCTGAAAAGACATAGACGGGCTTAACCTCCTGCTCGGCCTTGGCCTTTTCCTGCTCCGTTTTTACGGTATCCTCAATCGTTTTTGTTGAGCGCACGGTTTCTGGCGCTAATTGAAGCGGCTTAAAGTTGTAGGTAGTGCCTTGTACGTTGCTTAGCATCAAGCCAAACTGTAGCGCTCCTGTAATAACTAGTACGAGTAATAAAAAATAACGAAAATTAAATAGCTTCATTATTTTATCGATTTGTTTTTCCACAAAACGCACTCCTTCCATTACTTATCATAACAAGTTATGCTTCGTTTTACCGTAAAAAAGCAAAAAAAACAGCCACAAAATTTGTGGCTGTCACAATTAATTTTCGTTTTCAGTATAGGCTTGGATAATTTTTGCGACCATTGGGTGACGTACAACATCGCCTTGCTCTAACGTTTGAATATGAATGTCCTCTACGCCTTGTAAAATACGTTCAGCAGCAATTAAGCCGGACTGTGTATTACGCGGCAAGTCAATTTGGGTTTTATCACCTGTTACAACCATTTTTGAGCCAAAGCCTAGACGTGTTAAAAACATTTTCATTTGTGGGTGCGTAGTATTTTGTGCCTCGTCTAAAATAACAAAAGCATCGTCTAGCGTACGTCCACGCATATAAGCCAGTGGTGCAATCTCAATCGTACCACGCTCAATTAAGCGATCTGTTTGTTCAGCTCCGTACATATCATGCAGTGCATCATATAAGGGGCGCAAGTAAGGATCGACCTTTTCTTTTAAATCGCCTGGTAAAAAGCCCAGTGACTCACCCGCTTCGACGGCAGGTCGTGTTAAAATAATTTTCTTTACTTGCCCTGTACGCAATGCCTGCGTTGCCATCACTACAGCTAGATAGGTTTTACCCGTACCTGCTGGCCCAATGCCAAATACAAGGTCTCTATGGCGAATGGCGCGTATATACTCACGCTGTCCAATCGTTTTTGCACGGATTGGCTTCCCTTTCGCGCTACGCGCAATCTCCTCATCATACAATGAGGCAAAGAAGTCTAGCGTGCCTTTATGCTCCATCTCAATGGCTGAGGCCACGTCGCGCATATCAATATTGCTATTTTTACGAATGACCTGCAGTAAGGCATTGAGTACATCAGTCGCACGCGTTTTATCTGCTTCTTCACCAGTTAGCTGAATGCTCTCGCCACGCGTAATAATGTGTACATTAAATGCTTCTTCTATCATTTTAATGTTGGCATCTGCCATGCCCAGTAACATAATTGCTTCATTTGGGTTTTCGACTTGCAGTGTCGTTGCTTTATCTTCTGTCATTCACTAATCCCCTTACTACAGATTTTATACAAGTTAACTGTATCACTCTACTCGCTATCTGTAAAAGGTTTTACCGTACTATTCATATAACTCTGTTAGTTTTGTAGCACGCTCTCGCATACGATTACGTAAATGTTCTGGCGCTAGCACTTCAATATGCTCACCTTGACTAAGTAACCACATTTCAATACCGCGTAAATAAACTTCCGCTTCAATAATCACAGCGTTTTCTTCATGCCTTATAATGCGCCCTGTTGGCAGTCGGTCTAGCACGGCCTCTGGCGAAGGGCCACTAAAACGAATCTTAATTGTTGCGAGCTCACCTGTATGCATAAAGTGAATGCGTTGTTGAAAGCTACTTTCTTCAAAGCGCTGTGACTCTGAGCGCTCAAAGTGATGTTTAATATGCAAATGCTCGATACGATCAATACGATACGCTATAGGGTGCGGGCGCTCTGGCTTATTGCTCTCCGCAATTACATAAAAATAAAACTCTGAAAAGACAACGCCTAATGGCTCAATATGATAAGCCTTTGCCTCTGGTTCATGCTCTTTTTTATACATTAACATTACCGCTTGCTTAGCGCGGCTTGCCTCGGCTAATTCGTGTACCTTAGCCATGACGGAGCTCTTATGCGTGAGCTCAACATAATAATGCATCTCGTTACTAACATAAGCCTCTAACATACGCTGACGCTCACGTGGCAAATGATGATACATTTTCTGCGTAATCCCTTTAATTTCATTTTTTAAAAACGCACGTGACTCGACTAATATTTTGGTCGTCGCTAGTATCTCCTGCTCTGTTAATACATCTACCACATCTAAATCTAACAAATAGCCGCTCTTAGCCTTGCTATACACAAGATGATAAGGCGAGTATTCTTCACCAAAAATAATGCGCAGCTCTTCAATATCTCGTTGCACAGTTTTTAAGCTGACATCAAATTGTTCTGCCATCTCCTGCTTACGTAAAACATTGCCGTTTTTCAACTCGTTGTACATCCATGTTACTCGCTGCGTCTTGCTTTTATAATTCACCGTCATCACCTACCATTTATATATATTTTTAGTATAACAAGGGTAGCGGTCAGTATATGTCCATCCATAAAAAAAACAGCCAGCAAACACGAGTTTTCGTGTTGCTGACTGTAATTAACGGTGTTTTTTACGTGATTTGGGCTGTCCAAGTACTTCAGACATAATAACTGCCTGTATCAAATCTCGATTTTTAGTTGATTTACGCACGACTTCAATAGGCTTGACCGTGGTATCTACTACCGACGATTTTTCCATTCGCTCTTGCATTGACTCCCTAACACGCGTAATTGGTTCAATTACAGGCTCTAGTTTTGGCTCGAGGATTGGCGCTGGTTTAGATTGTACCGGTGCTTTTGCCTCTACCTCGCCTAAAATCTCGCGCGCAAACTCCTCAAATGTTGGTCGTTTTGTTTCAGTAGGAAACAATGGCGACGGCATCTCGACTTTGCGTGCTTGCGTTACTGGCTTAGCCTCAGGTTGTGTTACAGGCGGTGCATGCTTCACTGTGGTTGGTTTTGGCGATTGTTGCTCTTTTTTCTTAGACTTATCAATAATCGCACTGACAACCGCAGCGATAATTAAGAAAATTAACGGTTCCATGCGGTGTCACTCCTTTGATTACTCTTGGTCGTCATGCTTATCAAGCTTTGCACCTTTAGCGATTGACTCGCGCATTGATGTATCTGCTTGAATATTATTATAGTTAATAAAGTCCATCACGCCTAAATTACCTTTACGTAATGCTTCAGACATCGCAAATGGTACTTCTGCTTCTGCTTCAACTACTTTTGCTTTCATTTCCTGTACTTTAGCGATCATTTCTTGCTCTTTTGCTACCGCCATTGCACGACGCTCTTCAGCTTTCGCTTGCGCAATGTTTTTATCAGCCTGTGCTTGCTCAATTTGTAGCTCAGCACCGATGTTTTTACCGATATCAACGTCTGCAATATCAATTGATAGGATTTCGAAAGCTGTACCTGAATCTAAACCTTTTGCAAGTACGGTTTGTGAAATCATATCTGGGTTTTCTAATACTTGTGTGTGGCTTACTGAAGAACCAATTGTTGATACGATACCTTCACCAACACGGGCAACGATTGTTTCTTCACCCGCACCACCAACAAGACGCTCGATGTTAGCACGCACTGTAATACGTGCTTTCGCTTTTACTTCGATACCGTTCATCGCAACACCTGCGATAAATGGTGTTTCGATTACTTTAGGGTTTACAGACATTTGTACAGCTTCTAGTACATCACGACCTGCTAAGTCGATAGCTGCACAGCGTTCAAATGTTAACTCAATATTAGCACGGTGTGCTGCGATTAACGCATTGACTACGCGGTCAACATTACCACCTGCTAAGTAGTGACTTTCTAACTGATTAATTGTTACAGGTAAACCCGCCTTATGTGCTTTAATTAATGGGTTTACGATACGTGATGGAATTACACGACGTAAGCGCATACCAATTAATGTAAAAATACTTACTTTAACACCTGCTGCTAATGCTGAAATCCATAGCGCGACAGGTACGAATGTAAAGAATACCGCAAGTACAATTAAAACGACTACGATACCAATACCTAAACCAATAGTTGATAAATCCATTCGTTATGCCTCCTTAGTTTTTCTCACGACAATACGCGAGCCTTCTACTTTAATCACTTCTACAAGTTCATTCGCATCCACATAGGCACCTTCACTTACAACATCTAAGCGCTCATCTTGAATGTTCACAACACCTGCTGGGCGAAGTGGTGTTTCTGTTTTGCCGATACGACCGATTAAATCAATGCGATTGACATTAGACACATAACCGTCTTCTGTTGTGGTCGCATCCTTCAATACGAGACGATTGAGCATGGATAATTTTTTACCGAAGACTTTCATAATAACCACCATCCCTATTATTGCGACGATGCCTGCAACTACAATCGACAACATCATATGTGTTACATCTTCACCTGCTGTCAAAAGACTCGCAATAACCATCACTGTACCTATCATACCAATAATTCCACCAGGTATGAAAAATTCTGCACCAATTAGAGCAATCCCTAACACAAGTAACAGAAGTGATTCGTAGCCTGCAAACCCTGCGACTAAATGCCCAAAGAAAAATAAGCCAATTGCCGTAACGCCCATAGTACCTGGTACACCAAAGCCTGGTGAATATAACTCAAGCACCAATCCTAAGCTCGCAATAGAAAGCAAGATCGGTACAATGACGGGATTGGTAATAAAGCGTGCTACATTTTCAAAAAAGGTTGGCGTTACTTCGATAATCTCACGTCCATCTAGCTTTGTAGCCTTTAGCACATCACCTAATGTGGCCATTGTGCCTTGTGAATACCCTACCTCTAGCGCCTCAGACGGTGATAATGTCAGTAGTTCACCTTTAGGTGCGCCGTATTTCGGCAAATGCATCGTTGCATCCGCCATAGCCATCGCGTACTTAGGATTACGCCCTGACGACTCAGCTGCTGCCTTCATTTGTTTTAACCACGCACTTTGCGCCTTTTTATCAGCTGCATTACCTGACTGATCAATAACAGCTGCCGCTCCCATTGTCGCATTAGGCGCCATATAAATCTCATCCGCATGTAACGCTAAAAACGCACCTGCTGATAACGCATCTTTATTAATATACGCAATCGTACGAATATCCGTACGCTCCATTAACATCGCAATTTGACCTGCTGCAGATGTAAAGCCACCTGGCGTATTAATATCTAAAATGATGGCATCCGCTTGATTTTCCTCTGCTTCTTTAAATGCACGCTGTAAAAAAGCATAAAGCCCCTTTTCCACTTCCTCATGGATGGGAATATGATAAACACCATTCGCTGTGTACGTTGCAGCACTCGCAACTGTCATCAGCGCTGGTACAAATAATACTGTACTTAACATAAGCGCCACTAACAACCTCGCCAAACGTTTCACCTTCAAACCAATTTCCTCCCTTCATGTAAGCCTTTACTCTATTCTACGACACAAAAAATAAAAAGTTTCAAAAAATTTAAAAGTTGAGAAAGCGTAGTCTGCTTTATAACATATTTTAGAGGAGCATTATTTAGTGTGTATGACTTATAGCACTACTTAGCGCTAATCGACTAGCTAAAGCCTACGAAAATGCAAAATGCCTAGCACGAGAAAACTCGTACTAGGCATATCAATTGTCTGTTCAGTAAAATCAAATTGCGTGTTGAATAACGTGCGGGATTGAGTAAAGAACTAAATTACCACTTACGTTTACGTGCAGCTTCTGATTTCTTTTTACGTTTAATACTTGGCTTTTCGTAAAACTCGCGCTTTCTAACTTCCTGAATTGTACCACTTTTTGATACAGTACGTTTGAAGCGGCGAAGAGCATCTTCAAGCGATTCGTTTTTGCGAACTACAGTTTTTGACATCTCTCTTTCCCTCCCTCCGAACACACATCAACACAAACATACAAATTCATGTACGCTGTGTACTAGAAAATTATATCGTAATACTCGTTTTTGGTCAACAATTAATAATTATCTTTCGATGTTTTATCATTCATAATCGCTACGCCTGAGCTTGCGCCAATACGCGTTGCCCCAGCAGCTACCATTGTTTCTAAATCTGCCTTGTTGCGCACACCGCCAGAAGCCTTTACACCAAGCGCTTCACCAACTGTTTTACGCATCAATGCGACGTCCTCTTTTGTTGCGCCACCTGTCGAAAATCCAGTCGATGTTTTCACAAATGTAGCGCCTGCTTTTTTGCTTAATTCACATGCGCGCACCTTTTCTTCGTCTGTTAATAGGCAAGCCTCAATAATAACTTTCACTAATGTACCATTGGCTGCTTCAACTACGGCTTTAATATCCGCTTCTACAAGCGCATCATCTTGGTCTTTTAATGCTGCAATATTGATTACCATATCAATTTCAGTTGCACCGTTTGCAATCGCATCTTTTGTTTCAAATGCTTTTACAGCTGATGTCGTAGCACCTAATGGGAAGCCAATCACTGTACATACCGCTACGTCTGTTCCTTTTAGCGCCTCCGCACAGTAATTTACCCATGTTGGGTTAACACATACTGATGCAAAGTTATATTGCTTTGCTTCATCACAAATTTTGGCTACTTGCTCACGAGTTGCATCCGCCTTTAATAATGTATGGTCGATTAATTTTGCATAATTTGTTGTCATACCAAAAAACTCCTCAATATTTTATAGTTGTCCGTACCTCTTAACTATACCATAGTTGAATCACCAAATCCCAATACAAAAATCCCACTAACAGTAGGTTTAGATAGTGAGTTGCTAAATATGATAGTGCGTTTGTACATCATACACGCTTGAGCCATCTGCCGCTGCATAACGTATTGTAATTTGCGGTGTAGTAATACCACGATATAGTTGATAGTAAAAGGCATCAATCAGCAAGGTAGGTTCAATGATTGCTGTTAATAAATCTGCTTTATAATTGGCTTTCTTCATATAGAAAGTGAACACTGTCAACTCATCTTCAAAAATCACATTGCTATAAGCCATGACCTCTGGCAATTGTTGCGCCTGTACTGCGTCATAAAAGGTATAGCTTATTTGCTTAAACTCCTCTAATGCCTGTCGTCGATCTTTTTCTGTCATTACTAAACAAAGCTGCTCTTGTTGAATGGCATAGCGCTTAATACGCAAAGGATCATAATTACGAAAGCTATGAATATCGCCCACAACACCATTTGGTATTTTAACCTCGCATAACTCCCTCTCCATTACCCTAGGAGCCCCCTTCATATTTCAATATTTACTTACTTTCCCCTACTTTTATTAAAGGTAAACCTTTTTAATCACTATCTTTTTGTAAAATTCGTTCAATTGCATTAAAAAAG
>NZ_JPUW01000017.1:0-47950 GCF_000743635.1 Lysinibacillus sp. BF-4
AAAATCAACAGGGGGCCATATGAAATGAGCTATTATCATCTTACCATAGCTGAACGTTCGAAAATAGAAGTTTTAAAAGGATTGGGGTACTCTTGTCGTGCCATTGCGCGTCATCTGAATCGTTCTCATACAACGATTTCACGTGAAGTAAAGCGACTGAATGAATGGTCTGCCGAAAAGGCGCAATGGCACGCAGCTGCGCAGAAGAAAAAATGCGGTGCGCGTTCAAAGTTTACCGATGAGCTGCGTGACATCATCGAAGAAAAATTACTAGCGACATGGTCGCCTGAACAGATTATCGGTTCCTTATTTCAAGGAAAACTCGCTTTCAAAACGATTTATCGCTGGCTCTATTCAGGAAAGCTTCGCGTGACGCTTCAAGTACTTCGTCAAAAAGGAAAACGTCAGGCACCACGCGAAACACGTGGTCGTTTCAACGTTGGCACGTCTATTCAACAACGCCCAAAAGAAATTAAAACGCGGGAAACGTTTGGCCATTGGGAATTAGATACTGTTGTTTCAGCGCGCGGTACGAAAGGATGTATGGCGACGTTCGCCGAGCGAAAAACACGTTTTTATGTCGGCATTCAAATCCCGAATCGCTCGGCGCAATCGATGAAGTGGGCTATTGAACAGCTCCTGTCACGTTACCCAAGACAATGTTTTCAAACGTTTACGACAGATCGCGGAAAAGAATTTAGCTGCTACACCGAACTTGAAAAACAGTACGGCATCCCATTTTACTTCGCAGATCCATACGCGCCATGGCAACGTGGGACAAATGAAAATAGTAATGGTCTTTTACGCGAATTCTTCCCAAAACGAATGGATTTGGGGCAACTCACATCATCAAAAATAGAAAAAGCACTTTCATTGATCAACAATCGACCAAGAAAGTGCCTCAACTGGAACACCGCACAGGATTCATTTGAATATGAAGTGGTGCAGTTAATTTGACAATCTATCTTACAAAAAAAGAGGAGCCTATAGCCCCTCGTTACTTGTTATGCTTTTGTGACAACACATTGACCGTCTTGCATCATTACGTTTAATGTATCGCCCGCCACTACATCACCTTTTAACAGCTCATGTGCTACTGCTGTTTCGAGGTGGCGTTGGATAAAGCGTTTAAGTGGTCGCGCACCAAACTGTGCATCCACACCCTCTGTTACAATCCACTCAATTACACTATCATCAACAGTTAATGTTACCTCTTGTTGTGCCACGCGGTCTTGCAATTGTTTTACATATTTCCAAGCAATCGCATGGAAGTGGTCATTAGATAAAGCATGGAATAAAATAATATCATCCACACGGTTTAATAACTCTGGTTTAAAGTGCTGACGTAGTGCACCCATAATAACATTTTCTAAATCTGCATTTGGTGTTTCTTGTACGTCTAATAAATACTGCGAACCAATATTAGATGTCATAATAACAACGGTATTTGTAAAGTTCACTAAGCGACCTTGACTATCTGTAATGCGACCATCATCTAAAATTTGCAGTAAGATGTTGGCAACATCAGGGTGTGCTTTTTCGATTTCATCAAGTAGTACGACTGAATACGGATTGCGGCGTACTGCCTCTGTTAATTGACCGCCCTCTTCATAGCCAATATAACCTGGAGGTGCACCTACTAAGCGAGAGACACTGTGTTTTTCCATGTACTCACTCATATCAATACGAATAAAGTGCTCCTCTGCATCAAATAATTGTGCGGCTAACGCTTTAGCTAACTCGGTTTTACCAACACCTGTTGGCCCAAGGAATAAAAACGAACCAATAGGCTTATTAGGGTCTTTAATACCTGCACGCGCACGCCATACAGCTTCAGTTACTAATTGCACAGCATCATCTTGACCTACGACACGTTCTTCGAGAGTTTCTTTAAGACGTAGTAGTTTTTCACGTTCGCCCTCTACTAATTTAGTTACAGGTATACCCGTCCAACGCGATACAATCGAAGCAATTTCTTCTGATGTTACTTCTTCACGTAAAATACGTGTACCATCACCCTCCATCGCATCCTCTAGCTCATGGATTTCTTTTTCAAGTGAAGGGATTTTACCATGACGTAACTCGGCTGCTTTATTTAAATCGTATTTTGCCTCTGCATCCTCTAAGTCACGGCGGTAGCCATCTAATACTTCACGTTTTTTCTGAATGATTTGTAAGCCTTCTTTTTCTTGCTTCCATTGCTTGCGCATGCCTTCAGATGATGATTTTAGCTCCTCTAACTCACCGCGCAATTGCTCAAGGCGTTTTTGACTCGCTTTATCTGTTTCTTTTTTCAATGCTTGTTCTTCGATTTCGAGTTGCATAATACGACGTGTGACAGCATCAAGTTCTTGTGGCATTGAGTCAATTTCTGTACGAATCATGGCACATGCTTCGTCAATTAAATCGATTGCTTTGTCTGGTAAGAAGCGATCTGTAATATAGCGATTAGAAAGCTCTGAAGCTGCTACAATTGCATGGTCATGTATACGCACGCCATGGTGAAGCTCAAAACGTTCCTTTAAGCCACGTAAAATAGATACGGTATCTTCCACAGATGGCTCACGTACCATTACCTGTTGGAAGCGGCGTTCTAATGCTGGGTCTTTTTCGATGTACATACGATACTCATCTAATGTCGTTGCACCAATACAGTGTAGCTCGCCACGTGCAAGCATAGGTTTTAGCATATTGCCTGCATCCATTGCACCACTTGTCTTGCCTGCGCCTACTATTGTATGAATTTCATCAATGAATAAAATAATACGGCCTTCTGCCTCTTTAACTTGTTTTAATACACCTTTTAGGCGCTCCTCAAATTGCCCTTGATAGCTTGCACCTGCAACAATCGCACTCATATCAAGCTCGTATAATTCACATTCTTTTAAGCCTTCAGGTACATCACCTTTTACAATACGCTGTGCTAAACCTTCTGCGATGGCTGTTTTACCTACCCCTGGCTCACCAATTAGTACTGGGTTATTTTTTGTTTTACGCGTTAAAATACGAATAACATTACGAATTTCCTCATCACGCCCAATAACAGGGTCCATTTTGCCACTCTTTGCGGTTTCAGTTAAGTTACGTCCAAATTGTTCTAATGGTTTTTTATTATCTGTTTGTTGAAATTGCATAGCACTCTCTCCTTTGATTATTGTTTGACCATCTTTGACTAATTACATCTTACAACCTTTTTACCCCGATTGCAAAATATCACTCCGTCTTTTTTGCACTAAAAATTGCCACTATGCTACCTTTTCCTTATCGCCTTAGCTCTGATTTTTATGTTACGATGGAACTAAATGTACATATAAGATTAACAGGAAGCAGGTGATCAAAATGACGATAGCGATTCATAATCAAATCCAGGATATTTTTTTAACAGAAGGGAGGCGCATGCCCTTCGAAAAAAACACACTCATCCCATTGGCGGATGAGCTTGCTGACCATATCGCATATATTAGCCAAGGGCATGTGCAACTCACCCAACAAACACTAGGTGGCAAAGAACTAACTGTCCGAATTTGTAGTGAGGCTGGTCTGATTGGCGATGTTACGTTATTTTCGACCACTGCCCTAACGCCTTTTTCAGCAACAGCACTGACAACAGTTGTACTTTATGTCTTACCAAAGGTAATGATGGAGAAACATATCGCCGCGCAGCCCAATGCAATGATTGAATATATGCAATGGCTACAAATCGAAAATCTCAAGCACCAAAGTCTACTACGTGACCTTGTACTACACGGTAAAAAAGGTGCTTTGTTTTCAACATTAATACGTCTTGCCAATACATACGGTGTACTGCTGGCAGATGATGCGGTTTATATTGACCTAGCCCTTACAAATACCGAGCTTGCTAATTTATGCGGCACAAGCCGTGAAATGATTAATCGCATGTTAAACGATTTAAAAAAACACAATATTATTTCCTTTGATAAAGGCTATATCACCGTACATCAACTTGACCAACTCAAACACGCTATTGACTGCGAAAACTGCCCTATCTCCGTCTGTAGAATTGATTAACGTAGTACAGTATTGTGGCATGCTGTTGACTGCCAAACCTTACAAACAAAAAACTACCACTGACAAATTGTCAGCGGTAGTTTTTGTTTTAACGTACGCCTAATGCGATTTTTGCATAGCGTGACATCATATCTTTTGACCAAGGTGGACTCCAAACAATGTCAACCTCTGTCTTTTTCACTTCTGGTAATTCACTTAGTGCGGTTTGCACTTGGTCTACAATGACTGGGGCCATTGGGCAACCCATTGATGTTAAGGTCATTGTTACCACTGCTGTGCCTTCTTCATCTAAATTAACATCGTACACTAAGCCAAGGTTAACAATATCAATACCAAGCTCAGGGTCGATTACATTTTCGAGTACACCTAAAATACTTTCTTTCATATCTGCATCCATTTGCTTCACTCCTATCTTCTGTAATCATAACAGAAGCCTTTAATGCTTGCCAAATCTTTGATGTAACGTTACGATGCTAACAGAAAGTGAGGGACATTTTTATGATTTTTCAACCGCATTTAATCGTCTTAGATTTAGATGGTACCTTGCTTACCGATCAGCAGACCATCTCGCCTAAAACAAAAGATATTTTATTGCGCGCTCAAGCGGCTGGCCACTACGTCATGATTGCGACAGGGCGTCCGTACCGCGCAAGTATTCCATATTATCAAGCACTCGGTTTAAAGACACCAATCGTTAACTTTAATGGTGCTTTCGTACACAATCCTCGAAACCAACGTTTTAAGGAGCAACATACACCGATTGACTTACATGTCGTTCGTGATGTTGTTGACTCTATAAACCACTTTCAATACGAAAATATTATCGCTGAAATTAAAGATGATGTATACTTACATGCAGATAATGAGAAGTCGCTTGAAATTTTTACGATGGGTGAACCGCGAATCACACGTGGTGACTTAACCGTTTACTTACCAGATAACCCCACAACCCTACTCATTCAAGCTGAGGAACAAGATGTTGCTACGATTCGTAGCCATTTGGCGGATGTCCATGCAGAACTCATTGACCATAGAAGATGGGGCGCCCCCTTCCATATCATTGAAATTGTGCGTAACGGCTTACATAAAGCTGTAGGTATCGCTTTAGTAGCGAAGCATCTCAATATTCCACGCGAGCGTATTATTGCTTTTGGCGATGAGGATAATGACCTTGAAATGATTGACTTTGCGGGCGTTGGTGTTGCTATGGGCAACGGCATTGATCAGTTAAAAAACATCGCCAATGAAATTACAGCTTCTAATAACGAAGACGGTATCGCACGCGTTTTACAAGAGCGCTTAAAATTATAAAAATCAGGGTTTTTCATAGTAGCATTAAGCTGCACAGAAAAACCCTGATTTTTTAACTTTCTAATGTCATTGCCTCACAAGCCATTAATAATTTTTGAGTGTAAGGATGACGAATATTCACTGTCTTTCCTTTTTCAATACTATCCACAATCTCTCCAGCATTCATAACATAAATTTTTTCGCATAGCGTTAAGGCAAGGGTTAAGTCATGGGTAATAAACAACATAGCAAATTTATTTTCCGCATGTAGAGATTTTAGTACTTGCACCACTTCTTGCTGTACCATCATATCTAAAGCAGACGTACTTTCATCACAAATCAATAATTTAGGTTTGACAGCCATCGCTCTAGCAATGACGATACGCTGTAATTGTCCACCACTCAGTTCATGGGGATAGCAATTAAGAATACGTTCTGGTAATAACAGTTTTTCTAAATCTTGCTTTATATAATGTCTAGCCTCGGCTTTCGATAAATGATAAAAATTACGATAAGGCTCACTTAAAAAATCAATGATTTTCATGCGTGGGCTAATAGATTGTAAGGGATTTTGAAAAATCATTTGCACGTCTTTATAGTATGTTTTAAAAGAGAGCTGCTTAACGAGGTGCTCTCGCCAATAAATAGCGCCTGACGTCACATCTTGCATATTAGCTATCAGCTCAGCTAAAGTACTTTTCCCGGAGCCGCTCCCCCCAACTATTGCTACCCATTCATTCTCCATTAAGTCAAAACTGAGTTCTTTAACAGCTGAAATTACTTTGTTTTTAACTGTAAAATTCTTTGTAACATTTACTACTTGTAATACTTTATTTTGCATAAACGGTATCGTCCCCTAACCACCTTGGTGTAGCTAGTAATAATTTTTTCGTGTATGTCTCTTGAGGATTTGATAATAGAGTAGCTGTTGGAGCGCTTTCAATAATTTTACCTTTGTGCATTACAATGATACGGTCAGCAATATATGCTGCACATCCTAAATCATGTGTAATCATAATAATTGACGTATTACTTACTTTACGGAGTTGTAATAGTTCTTCTAATATTTGCTGTTGGGTAATAACATCAAGTGCACTTGTTGGCTCATCTGCTAACAAAATACTAGGTTGCAATACAATTGCTAATGCTATGCTTACTCGTTGTAACATACCTCCACTTAACTCAAAAGCATAGCTATCTAACACTCGTCTCGCATCTGCTTCCGAAAAATTAAGTGTTTGTAAGATTTTACGGCTTTTTTCTATCGCTTGTTCTTTCGTGAAATTTTGATGATTCCGTATTGCTTGTATAAAGTGCGCTTTAATTTTTTTAACTGGACTAAAAAAGAAATAAGGATTTTGAAAAATCATGGCAATTTGATTACCGCGTATACGCCGCCACTGTCTCTTCGAAAACTCTCTAACGTCTTGTGCATTAATTACTATAGCATCAGCTTTTATTTGAAGGTTAGGCGCTAGTAAATTAGCTATCGCTTTCAATAATGTTGTTTTACCACAGCCACTTTCACCAACAACTGCTACGATTTCCCCTTGCTTTAAATTAAACGAGATATCTCGAAGTATATTTTGCGAAGCCGCTGTAACATGTAATTGCTTTATTGTCATTATTTCGTGTCTAGTCAACCTTAACACGCTCATCAATATAATAAATTTCAGACATAAAACGCGCTATGCCTGTTACATTGGCTTTCGTAATAACTGTGCCTTCTTGATAATACATAAATAATGTAGGGATATCTTCCAATAAGATTTCAGTTGCTTCTCTACCTAAAGCATCTCTCTTTTCCTTATCAAATTCATTATGAAAAGCCTCCACAATTTTATCAATCTCAGCATTTGTATAGTTACCTTTGTTTCCCAACGCATCTGTAACATAATTTGCCTCGATAAAATATGCAGGATCCGCGGTAGGCGCTGATGTCCAACGTTCCCATACCAAATCATAATCGCCGTTATTCACCATATCATTAAAATTTTCGACAAGAACGACATCCACACCAATGCCCACTTTTTTAAAATCATCTTGAATAGCGACAGCTACATTTTCAGCATCATTACCATGACCTGTGTTTAATACATATTTTAAAATAATATCCTCGCCATCTAATTCTCTTATACCATTACCGTCACTATCTTTAAATCCTGCTTTATCAAGCAGCGCATTAGCCTTATCAACATCGTATTGATACTTATCTTCTCCTTGGTAACCAAAACTTAACTCCTTAGTAAATGGGCCTACTGCGGGTGTACCCTTTACTAAATTTTCAGCATACATTTCTTTATTTAAGGCGTGTGCCATTGCTTGTCTAAATGCTAAATCATTCATATAAGGTTTACGCATATTAATGCCTAATTGAAATACGCGTAAGTTAGGTCCACGTAATACAGTATATGCTTCATTCCCCTCAAATAACTGCACATCTTTAGCACCGACTTGGGTAATAAAATCTACCTCTCCAGACTGTAAAGCCATTACGCGAGTAGCATCATCTGCAATGCCTTTGACTGTAACTTTATCCACGGCTACAGCACCACTCCAATGCTCAGTATGCTTAACTAAATTCATTTCCATAGGAGGTGCAAAACGCTCGATTTTAAATGGGCCTGTTGCTATTGGATGTAACTTAAATTTCGCTTCATCTTGTTCTGCTGCTGTCGCATCAACAATAATGTATACAGGATCTGCTAAATTGTTTAGCAATGTCGGAAAGGGCTCTGTCGTTGTAATCGTTAGCTTATTTCCTTGCGCTTCAATAGTAGCCACAGGTATTTTTATATCTTCTCTATCAGTAGTAGCAATTGCACGCTCTAAAGATGCTTTTACAGCTTCTGCATCTACTGCTTTACCATTATGAAATGTTACGTCATCGCGTATTGTAAAAATTGTAGTCCTAGTATCCTGTTCTTCCCACTCTTGTGCAATGACAGGCTTAATGTTCATATTTTCATCTAACTGAATTAAGTTTTCTCCAATTCCCATGCGTGATAAATTCCAACCATCCCACGCAATAACCGGATCTAGCTCTTTCATTTCATAAAAGTGAGCAATCGTTAATTGTTTATCTGATGAGGATTTCTCTGAGTCTGTTGCATTTTTGTCATTTCCACAAGCTGATAACAGTAACCCCACTGTCATCGTTGCAGCTATAGCTAAACGTTTATATTTTTTCATTCTCTTATCTCTCCTTTTCAAATTTAGGGTCTAACCAATCTCGTAATTTATCACCAAGTAAATTAAATAATAACACTACAATAAATATAGCTATGCCAGGATAATAAAGTAGCCAAGGAGCCGTTTGAAGATACGTACGTCCTTCACTTAACATGCTTCCCCATTCAGGCGTAGGAGCTTGAACACCTAAACCTAAGAAGGACAAGCTTGCAATTGTTAACATCATCCCCCCTATATCGAGCATATATTGAATAATGAGTGGAGCTGAGATATTAGGTAACATGTAAGCGATAAAAATTTTACTATTACTAGCCCCTGCCATTTTCCCTGCCTTAATAAAATGAGCGTCTTTATAACGAAGTACTAAAGTACGTGTTAAACGTGCATACTTCGTCCACCAAATAAGTGATAAGGCAAGTATCATATTCATAACACCAGGACCAAGCATTCCAACAACCGCAATGACAAATATAATTTCAGGAAAAGCAAGCATCATATCGGCTAATCTCATCAAAGTCGCATCTAGCCACTTGCCTCTTAGTGCTGCAATCAGACCGATTAAAAAACCTAGACTGCTTACTAAAGTAAGCAATAACAATGTCAGTCCAATAGATGTTCTAGCACCATATAAGATTCGCGATAATATACAACGTCCTACTTGGTCGGTACCAAGAGGATATTGTGAACTCGGTGGTTGCAAAACATTCCCTAAATTAGTAGCTAAGGGATCATTAGGGGCTAGATAAGGACCTAGCCAACAAAGTAGCAATATAAAACTTAAACTTCCTAAGATGAAATAAATACGCTTATTATTCATTCCGCTAACGCCTCATCTCTAGCTATACGTGGATCCATTAAATAAACAGCATAGTCCACGAGTAAATTACAGAAAACATATATGGTTGTCATACCTAATACATAAGCTTGTAATAAATCATAATCACGGTAAGTAATCGCATCCATAGCCATCTTCCCTAGCCCATTCCATGAAAATATCATTTCTACGATGACCGTTCCTCCAAGCAATGTGGCTATTGACAATCCAATTAGTGGTAAAATATTAATGATGGCATTAGGTAAAACATAGCGCAACATAATAGTAATTTCAGAAGTACCTGTCATCTGCGCACCAACTACATAGTCTTGTTGATACTGCTCAGCGATTTCAGCTCTAAATAACCTTGTATATTTCCCAATCAAAGGAAATGATAAAGTTACCGCCGGTAGTATAATACTGTGCCAAGTGTTCGTATAGGTTATAGGCAATAAATGTAACTTAACACCAAAAATATAAAGCAAAATGAGACCTAACCAAAATCCTGGTATGGAAATTGTCATTACAGAAAATAAGCGGATAATATAATCTGCCAAGCGGTTTTGGTATATCGCAGAAAATATGCCTAAAACTATTGAACTTATAATAAATAGTAGAAAAGCCACGACAGATAAATACAATGTCAATGGAACTCTACTTAGTAATACATCTACAACATTTTGTCGAAAATGATGCGAATAGCCAAAATCACCGACTGCAATATTCTTCATCCAACGTGTATACTGTACGATAAATGGATCATCTAAGCCCATTTCTTCTCGCAACGCCTTGAGAGCTTCCTCTGTTGGTGTACTGTCGTTAGCAAGTAACTGTATTTCTGCTGGATCACTCGGGCTAATATACATAAGACCGTATGTAATAAATGAAATGCCTACTAATAATAAAGCAAGTTGCCATAAGCGCTGCCACAAGTAACGAATCATGAATTAACAGGCTCCCCCTCATCTTCGCGAGGTGGTAATGTAGCCGCAAAGTTATAAATAAGCGCCACTATACCAACTATAGAACATGTAATGAACATCGCTTGATAAGATACATACTGAATAACAAATCCCATCATAAAGCCGCCTAACGAAAATCCTAGATCATAGGATGCAAGAAAAATACCTAGTAAAATATGACGTTGTGCGTCAGGGACCACAAATGAAATGTGTGTTGTTAATGTGGGGTAAAGCATGGCTGTAGCAATTCCATTAAAAATGGCGCTACTATATAGCAAATAATTAATGTGAGGTAGAACAGCTAGTAAAGTCGTTCCCATAATTGAACTCACTAATACAATTGCCATAAACTTAGGGTGCCAATTTCCATCCGAAGGGATGTATTTTCTAAATAAAAATCGACTAGTCACTACTACAATTGCTTGTAAAAATAAATAAAATGCTGCATTACCAGTTTTTGTTGTAATTAAAAACAACGGCAAAAATGCTGATAAAGCACCGAATACACTGGCACCAAGTAACATAATAATAGAGGATGTGACAAGACCTTTATTTTTCCTAGCCGTACCAAACGCTTTAAACATTTCATGTAGTGTAAAAGATGTATTGTCGTTTTTTGTTTTAGGTAAAGGTGATTTAATAAAAAAGAGTAACGGTAAAAATGCTAGGGATACAATAAGTAACATTAACGTAGTGTGGCTTTGCTGTGACCAGAGTAGCAGAGCTAGAGCTGGACCATACAAACCTGGTAATACGGTAGATAAGGAATACATAGCCATCCCTTGTCCTCTATCTTCATCTCGTAACACATCAGCCACACCAATTTGCATTGCCATCGAGAAAAATGCTGTTACAACACCTTGTAAAATCCGTACAAGATATAGACTACTTACACCTACTATGACATATAAAAGTAATGCAATCGCGTGCCCAACAAGCAACCACTTCATGATAGTAAACACGCTATGTTTCCCTACCATTTGTCCAGCCCAAGGACGTAAAATCATACAAACAAACATATACATCCCCATCATGATGCCAATTTCCGCTTCTGGCATTCCTCCAGCTGAAGCTTGTAAAGGAAAGATTACTGTTAGTACTGCATTAGCTGTGAAATAAAACATCGCTAATCCATACATTTGTATCATTCCTAACGATAGCGGCTCTCTCTTCACTCAAAACGGCCTCCTTTCATCTATCAGAGAAAACATATTATAAAATTAAAAATTATCAGTTTTTTATTTTTATAACTATCTCCCTCTAATTGAGAATATCTTTCATAAACAAGTCTAATTATACCCCCAATAAATCTCCTTATATAACTTAAATTAGTAAATTAAAGTATTCTAAGCACAAAAGCCCTTTTTTTATTCTTTAATACTAACTATTTTACTTTTATCTTTTTTCACTAGCGTCGCGTAAATTTTAATTGAATTTTCTGTCTTCTTGTTTTTCCGCTTGAGAAGAAAAACAAATACACTTAAACATAGGTAGTGAAACATCCATTTTTTTACTATATCCTTTGACGGGTGCGATAGAGATGAGAAAACCTTTATGGGACCGCTTTTCCAGCGATTTTTCGTATCCATAAGTGAGCGGATTTCCACGGTGCCGCTTTGAGTAAACGACTAATTTGTAAATATGTTCTTGAGCTGTTCGTGTCCAATTGTGCCAGCACATGCAGGCAATAAACGATCATCGCGATGTACACTTGATTATGCACGCCTTGTTCGCTCTGCGCGTAGAACTTTTTGATGTTCAGGTGCTGCTTCAACCATTTGAAAAATAACTCGATTGCCCAACGTGATTTGTACAATTCAGCGATTTCATCGGCGCTCAAATCAAATCGATTCGTGATCAGATGCAGTTCGTTACCTTTCGAATCCAACACTTTGATCAGACGAAAGGCATTTTCTGCACGATTTTGTGTGGTGCCAATCAACATCATTTCGTCGGATAACACGCGTGTATCTTCTGGCAATTTAAACGACTCGATTACACGAATAACGGCGTTTTTCCGCAAGCTTGAGACAAAGAAATAGCCATCATCGGTCATGCGGTCAAATCGCTCGTAATCCAAATAACCACGGTCAAAGACGTACATGCATTCTTTGTCGTCAACGAGTACTTCTAGCTGACCACGATCGTGTTCTTTTGCGTTTGTCAGCACGGCTTTGTCTGGATACGAACAGCCTTTTTCTAAGAAAACGAGGCGTAAATGAAGCTTGATCCCTGATTTTGTTTTTCGGAACTCCGCCCACTTGTGATTGTTCAAATTCAGTGGCAACGTACTCGAATCAATGATTTTCAATGGTGTCGTGGTTTTACGATGCTGCTTATACTGCGTTTTTTCATGAATTCGGGCAACTAAATCGAGAAAGAGCTGCTGGAAAACCGCTGTAGGTAGCTGATTTAATCGGCGTCCCAGCTGGGAAAAGCTAATCGATTCTAATTCCGTTACTTTTTGTAGGTCGTCTGAAAACAATGTCTCACTGACAGCCCGAAGACTTTCGGTTTCATTGAGCTGTGCGAATACGAATAATTTCAGGAATGAAGCAATGTGTAGCTTTTTTGTATAGTAATTTAATTGATAGGCTTCTACCAATTCCTCAAGTTTTGTGGAGGAAATCGGTGAAAACCATTGTTCAAATGATGTTTTTCGTGTAAACTTATCCATGTTTATGTCCTTTGTATGGGATTTGGATGGTTTACTACCGCCCAACCAGTATAAAGGATTTTTTGTGCCTGGGTTATATGACAGAAAATTCAGTTTAATATGATGCGTTGAATTATTTTAATGCGACGCTAGTGATCTTTTTTATACAAAAAAACACTAGAAGAAATTTCACTTTCTTCTAGTGTTTGCTTAGTTTTACGTTATAATTTGTTGCACACGACCGACTTGACCGTCTGTTAAGCGCACTTTAATACCATGTGGATGGCGAGCGCTATTCGTCAAGATATCTTGAACGATGCCTTCTGTCAGCTTACCTGTGCGTTGATCTTTTTTGAGTACAATGGCTACTTTACTTCCTGGGTGAATGTCGTTGCGTACTTGTCCATTACGCATTGCGTTTTTTCCCTTGGCGTGCACGTTTTACTACAATAATAACAAAAGCCGCAAATAATACATATACTGCGCCAAGTGCTACCATATAGGATTTATTTAACCCTTGGTTTTCAATAACTTGATAAATCTCTACGATTTCACGGTTTAACACTAACGCATACTCACCGTTTTGTTCACGTACGATATCACGATCAAACATACCGCGTAGCTCTTTATCTTTGCCAAGTTGTTCTTCTGTTAAAATAACGCGCTTTGTTTTATCTGTATTATTTACGAAGATTACCCACTGTTCATCTTCACTTGTACGTGTATAAACTAATAAACCATTATCATTTTGGATGACCTCAAAATCACCATTACGTAAAGTTGGCGAATCATTGCGTAGTTGCATTACATTACGCAAGTTACCTTGTAACTCTTTGTCTACACTAAAGTTCATGACATGGTGCGTGTCTGGTGCTTTTTCGCCGTTAATTGCAATTTCTGTACCGTATTGCACTACTGGTGTACCTGGTAATGTAAATAATGTACCTAAAATCATACGCATACGCGTTGGCGCAAACATACCCTCGCCTGCAATATCATGCGTAAAGCGGCTTGTATCAAGCTCATCAACCATTAATTGCATTGGTTTACCACCTTCTACTAGCGCTGGGATTGCCGAAGTATCACCGTTTACATTTTTAAAAGCCTCGCGGAAGATTTTGTTTGTTTCACTGCTGTAATCCGTGTCAAAATCTGCATCGCTCTCGCCTTTAGCGATAACATAGTAATCGCCTTGTGCTTTAATCGCTTTAATAAAATCATTTAAAAAGGCTGTTGGTGCATCAGCTAAGTATGTTGCACGAATACCTGCTACGTCATTTTGCTTAACAAAATCTGTAGCTGCCTCAATAAGTGCTTGCTGCAGTTTTTTATTTGTTAAATCCCATTTAATCGTGTCACCTTCAGTAGAGGCTACCCAGTCTTTATTTGTTGCCCACTCATGGTTAACACTTGCTTGCCCTAATGGGAAGTCGACCATCATGCGGATATCATATTTTTTATACGTTTTAATTAATTCGTCTAGCTCCTCTTGCGTACCAAAACGACGCTCAAGCGTTGTATGGCTTGTTGGCAGTGAGCCGTCATATTTGTCAGTAGAAAATACCGTACCTAACGAAATAATCGTATAACCCATATCATAAATATAGTTAAATTTTTCTTGCAGTCCGCCAAAGTCACCGCCCGCAAAGCTTGCAGGATCATTAGGGTCTGTCTCGTAATCATTCTTACTCGTTTTATTAAAATAACGGTCTACTAGCACGTCGTAAATACTTTCATCTTGAATCGTGCGTTTTTCTTGAGCCGCTGACGCTGGCAATTGTATTGCCGTCGCAAGTAGCACGCCCGCTACCGCTGTACCCAACCATTTTTTTATGTTCAAAGCGTTTCCTCTCCTTCACATCATACAAAAGTAAGTTTATCAAATAACACTACGTAACCGCTATCTTTTATGTAATTTAGCGCAAATTTAGATTTGACAAAGTCGTGACAAAAAAATCGCGCCAGCCTAAGCTGACGCGATTTACTATTATCCTAAGAAGTTAAAGCCTACTGGTAATTTAAAGCCTAGGAATAATGTGATGAATAAGAACACTGCAAATAAAATCATAAAGATGTTATATGCTTGCCCTTTTGCCTTCTTCACTAATGTCATTTCCATCATACCAATTGTTAAAATACCCATTAAGAATTTAATGCCATACATCATATTATCAATACCTTGGTGCTTGAAGAATAATGCTGCACCTGAAATGATAATTAAAATGTAGAATAAGCGTAATGCCATGTGTAAACCTTTATTTGGTTTAGCACCCATTGCCGCAATAACAAATAGTACAACGCCAATTACCCATGTTGTAATATGCAAGTGCGTTGTTTCTGTTAAAAAGCTCATAGTTTTCCCCACCTCATTAATTTTGTATCAAAACTATCCTAACATGAGTATAGGTGTTATTCAAACGATACTAATTATTACTTAATACGATTTACAAGCGTACCAATGTCTTCAATCGACACTTTTACAACATCGCCTGCTTGTAAAAATGTTGGTGGCTTCATGCCTTTACCTACGCCAGCAGGTGTGCCTGTTAAAATAACATCACCTGGCTCAAGTGTTACGTGTTGTGAAATAAACGACACTAAATCTTCTACCTTGTGCATCATATCTTTAGTCGAACCGTTTTGACGGATTTCGTCATTAACTTTCGTTACAATCGTTAAATTATGTGGATTTGGAATTTCGTCCTTCGTTACAAGGTAAGGGCCTAGTGGGCAAGTGCCTTCTAAACTTTTACCTAAGAAAAATTGCTTGTGTTTTGTCTGTAGATCGCGCGCTGTAATATCATTACCAATCGTATAGCCGAACACATAATCATACGCTAGGTTTTTTGGAATGGCTTTACCTTGCTTGCCAATAACGATAGCTAGCTCGCCCTCATAATCCAGCTGTGCTGTTAAATCTGCATGTGCAGATACATCAGCGCCGTCCGCTGTAATCGCTGTTGGTGATTTTGTAAATAACATAACGTTTTCTAACGCTTCTGCTCCGCCCATTTCCTCAGCGTGCTCATAGTAGTTACGCCCAACGCACATTACGTTCTTTGGTGTGCGTGGAATTGGTGATAGCCACTCAATTGCTGAAAACTCATGCTTAAATTGCTCAGGGTTGTCTGATTGCTCAGCAGCCTCAACTAATTTACGCATTTTTTCTACAAAATCAAAGCCTTGTGCAATACCCTCAATGATTGTCGGTACAAGTGATGGAAGTACGTTTAACTCTTGCTGAATCGCCTGAACGTCCCAAACAGCTTCCTGTTTTTTTACTTTCGGTCCAAACTTTACTTCTTCATTCACTTTGAATGATAAAATTTTCATGGTTATAGCGCTCCTTTATCCTTTTACTTTCTATACACGTAATTTGAAGTACGTAAACTTTCGCCATAGTGCTTCAAGAGGTCCCTGATTAAATTTACGTAACCATAGGTCTGCTAGTACAACTTGTACAATAAAAATGGTCACCGCAATTAAAACCCCAGACTGTACGTTAATCTTACCATACAAGCCGAAACCAAACCCGTAAAATAATACCGATAAAATAATAGATTGCCCAATATATGTCGAAAGTGATACACGCCCAACCGTAGCGAATGGCGTTAATAGTTTAGCCATCACTGGGATTAAGCATAGTGATACGATAATTGCCGCATAGCCAATTGCCGTTAAAGGCCCGCCTACATACGTTTTAATATACTCAAGGAAAAACGTGCGGTCTTGTAAAATCGGTAGGTTTTTTAAATAAATACCGATTGGGAATGTCGTCACCGCTAAGCCAATCCATAGCCATTTAAAGTGTGCGGCACGCTCAATTAATTGTAACTTCGAAGCTGCAGCGCCAATTAACATATACGGAAAAATAGTAAACAATGCCATAAACCACATCATCACATCGTTTTGCACAGCTAAATCTACCATGCGCTGTGAAAAGATTTCCTTCCATGTGCCTGTACCGTAAGCTGCTAATGCATCGCCAATCCCTACAATATTAGAATAATACACATCATCTACTAGCTCATGGGATGAAAAGACCAACATAAATAATTGAATGATGGCGTTCCATGCAAAAGCAAGGAAAAATAATAGAAATGGACGCATGCGTAAGAAAAATAATAACAGCGTACCAAATACGGCATACATCATTAAAATATCGCCCCACCAAATGAGGAGAGCGTGCAATGCCCCAATAATAAATAAACCAAGCATGCGGCGTGTGCCTGTCGCCCAAAACGGCTCGCCCTTAGCGACAGCCTTTTGCCATTGCATCGCTACACCGTAGCCAAATAGCATCGCAAACAATGGGTAAAAGCTTCCCTGCACATAAATATCAATCAGTTGATGCCATTTAATATCACTAGGTAACGTAAACCACGAGCCTAAATCAATATGTGGCAGTGGTAAATTAAAGGCCAGTAAATTTGCAATAACAATGCCTAGTAGGCTAAAACCACGTAATACATCTAATGTTTTATTACGTTCCTTCTTAGGTGTTGGTGTAAGTTCCACAGTTTTCTTCCTCCTAAATCATAACTACTCCTCATACTACAACAAATTACTGCGACATAGGCAAGTTTTGCTTCAGAAAAAAAGCCACCCTGTAATAGGGTGACTTTGTTAACTTACATGCGAATGGCTTGTTGTGTACGCATGGCATACACATATTTTGCGGAAATGGTAATACCTAAAATAGTTTCGAGCGCTTCGGCATAAATCCCTAACTGCTCACCATGACGCTCACGCATCACAGCCTCAATATTATTATGCACATTGTCCGTTTTATAATCAATAATATAAAAATCGCCAGCAGCATCTTGCACAATAACGTCGATAATCCCTTGAAGGATTTGAGCGTCACCGTCTTTATCCACCACTCGCCACGTAAAAGGTTGCTCACGCATAATACGTTTAGCATTACTAAACATTGCGCCTAGTGGTGTTGCAAAAAATGCGGCAATCCATTCAGGGGGTACGAGCTTTTGTTCAGTTGCTGTTAACAATTGCTTTTCGTATAAATAGGTAATAAATTGCTCAGCCTGCTCAGTACTGTGTAACCCTTCTTGTGGCACATGTTGCATAATCGTATGCACAGCTGTACCTAACTCACCTGCCGTTAATTGTTGTTGTTGCATAAACTGTGGGCGCGGTGCAATAGCCTCTGTAGTTGGTGCATTAAACGGAATATAGCTCTCCTCTTGTTCTGCTAAACTACGTAAACGCTTTTGCTCAGTAACCGAGGTTTTAGTACGCTTAATCGTTGACGTCTCATGCGCATAGCGCTGGCTAAAACGTGTCGCAATAATGTCTTTTGCTTGATTGTAACGTACCTCATCTAGCTCGCGTGTATGCGCTTCTTGCGCCTGTTGCTCACGCGCCTCAATTGTTACACTAGCTAACTGCCATACAGAGTGATGCTGTAATTGACCTGGCTCTCCTAAACTAAACGCTGCGTGGCGAGATAGAGCAGGCACTAGCCAATCTAAATACGTACGTGCATCTGCACGCATATAAGTAGGCAGTAATGTATCACTTACACTTTGTGCGGCACACCATGTAGCGAGTGATTTTCCGTAGTTGTTGACTGCACCTACTAAAATCAAGCGTTCCTTAGCACGTGTCATCGCTACATATAAAATACGCATTTCCTCCGCGCGAATTTCGAGCCGCTTCTTCTCACGTAATGCCACATAAGGCAGTGACTCAAAGCTAATACGCTCCTCAGGGTCAACCGCTTTTACCGCCAAACCAAAGTGCTGATCAAATAAGTAGGCCTGACGCAAATCTTGTTCGTTAAACTGCTTACCAAGTGCTGACACAAACACTACAGGGAACTCAAGCCCTTTTGATGAGTGGATGGTCATTAAACGCACAACGTCTTCCTGTGCACCAATGGCACGCGCTGATGACAAATCATCACCACGCAAACGCATACGGTCCACAAAACGTAAAAAGCGAAACAGTCCGCGGAAGGACGTTTTTTCATAGGCAAGTGCGCGGTCATGTAGCGCACGTAAATTAGCTTGGCGCTGTTTGCCATTAGCCATTGCCCCTACCATGTCATAATAATTTGTATCGTTATACACTTGCCAAATTAAATCCGCAAGTGAACCACGACGGGATAGCTGACGCCACTTGTCAAAATTAAGTAAAAAGGTCGTAAGCTTGCGTGCTGTTTGCGGTGCGATACCACTTTGCTCCTGCGCCACAAATTGCAACAATGCATCATAGTACGGTACATTTTTATCCGTTAATCGAATATGTGCGAGCTCATTTTCCGTCAAGCCAATAAACGGTGCACGTAATACTGAGGCAAGCGCAATATCTTGGTAAGGATTGTCGATGCACTTTAACGTATTAAGCATCACCATTACCTCTAACGACTCAAAGTAGCCACCTGCTGTCTCTGCATAAAGTGGAATGTTAGCTTCCTTAAAAGTCTCTACTAATTCATTAGACCAACTCATAGAACGCGTAATAATCACAATATCGCGGTACGCTAGTGGGCGCTCTGTTTGCGTTTTAGTATCATAGACAGTTGTATTAGCCTGCATCAGTTCTGTAATACGCGCTACAATATACTGTGCCTCTTGGTCTTTGCGCGTTAGCTCGTCATTAGCGTCCTCAGCATCTGCTTCAATAATCGCAAGCTCTACAGGCACTACCTTGTCATCATACGAAGCACCTGCATGTAATGCCGCTTTCGTATCATAGGCAATATCACCAACGGTTTCACTCATAATTTGCTCAAAAATAAAGTTTGTAGCCGCTAAAATTTCTTTACGGCTACGGAAGTTAGCATTTAAATCAATGCGTAGCCCGCTATCTCTTGGCTCCTCTACAAAACGACTGTATTTATCCAAAAATAGCCCTGGCTCCGCCAAACGAAAACCATAGTAGAGTAGGAACTCAGCGCCTTGCTACATTGCTGTAGTAGGTTTCCAAAGAACCTCTCCCCGAACCGTACGTACTCCTCTCAAAGTATACGGCTCTCCACTTATAATCTATCTATCTTTTATGACATGTTATACATACAAATTTGGTAGTTGGTCCACTTCTGGTTGAAGGGCGGCTGTCCCCTTTTTAAAACCATCGTGATAAAAATACGCTATTTTTTCGCCTTGCGTTGTTTGATACGTTACACCCCAGTACTTACCTTGCTGTAACGCTTTTTTCATTTTAGGTACTGTGGATTTGTATTTATTCGCAAGTGTTTTTAAACAGCTGTAGCTCATGACATGATGCAATTGCCCCATTTTCTGACTCACATTTTCTGCTAGTGCATAGTAATGGTAAAGTCCGAGGAGCTCTCGATTATATCGTTCGACGATAGCTAAATCAGGTAAGCCAACTAGCTTTGGTCGATGCAGCATATCCCATTGCTTAGCATCGATATTTTTAACCATTTTATTTTTTACAATTACATTTTCGATTGTTCCATTAGGCATGCGCAAGTGTACACGTTTTTTACCCTTACCTTTTGCTCCACTTCCCTCATCCCTAATGGAAACATCGTAGTTTAAAAAGCGGGCATTTTTTGTACGATGTGTAACGCACATTTTTTCTGCTGATAAGTTAAGTTGCAACGGCTGTTGTAAAAAGTTTGCTATAGCTTGTTTTAAACGCTCGCTCTCCTCTTTACTACCGTTTAGCCCAATCATAAAATCAGCCGCATAACGCACATATTTTATCGTTTTAAACGTAAGCTTTAGCTCTTTTTCAATATACGTATCTAGTTCGTTTAAGTAGATATTTGCCACAATCGGACTAAGGAATTTGCCTTGCGGTGCCCCACTATAGGTTTGTTGAAATTGCCAATTGTTCATCCACCCTACTTTTAAAAACTTCCACATTAAACGAATAAATTTTTCGTCTTTAATATGCTTTCGTAAAATATTGATAAGTACTTGATGATTCATCGTTTCGAAAAAGTTATTGATATCGCCTACAATGAACCACGTTACCTCCGCAAACGTTTTTTTTGCTATCGGTTAATGCCGTGTGACAACTTTTATCAGGTCTAAAACCATGCGAATGGATCGAAAACTTCGGCTCGTAAATGGCTTCTAGCACCATACGACAAGCCTCTTGCAACAAATAATCTGTAATTGTAGGGATAGATGTACCACGCACAAACGTTGGCTGATAGCTTTCGTCTTTTAATGCTTCAATCAGCGCTTGAATAGTTGCGTCGCTACTTTTTGGCGTACTACCTGTATTTTTGTATAGGTTATTATAAGCTTTTATATAAAAATCTTTGTTGTATAAATGTCGGTAAAGACGATTAAATTGAAAACCATCCTTCATTGCTTGTTTTGATAGATTGTATAAGACAATTTCCGAACTTTGCATAGAGCATTTCGCTCCCTTCTTTATTGTTTTATACCGTATAAGCTGCTCTCCTTTGCCATGTAATAGGCTTTCCCTATCTCAGACTACTACGAGAGCTCCGTTACCTTATTGGATATTCAATACCTTTGTATATAGCCTAGTGGCTTTCCAACTTAGGTAATCCCCATTTAGTTATTGTATATAGGCTCAATTCATTATCGGAAGGAACGTTCATCCTTTTCTTCAATTTAGAAGTGTGTCTATTCTTGTGTTAATCAGAAACGATACGCACGCCGCAATTGCTGGCGCTTGTCTATGTTCAGTCGCAAGCATATCATACGCTGAACCGAATAGATTCTAGGTGTCAAACGGTTTCCTAGAAGGTAAGACATATTCCCACTCGGACTATTCTTCAAGCAGTTTAGCCTTCTTCCTTATATGAATCTTTTCTATCTCGCCATTCAGTCGTAGCCTTTCCGTTTAGGCTAACTTATGACTTTAACCGACATGCTACACTCCCTCTTTGGTTTCCCGCCAAGATAAGTCGGTTGATAGATAAACGGTTTCTGTCGTTTATTCACCGCCCATTGGTGATACATACAAGATCCTTATGGGCGCACTATGCTTTGCTTTACATCGCCTACCATAAACATATTGCCGTAGGATTCGTCGCCACTTTTTACAAGTTGCAGTAGCGTCTCTTGCAAAATATTAACGTCTTGGTATTCATCCACTAGCACTTCATGGAACTGCTTCTTATAATCAAGCGCAATTTGTGAAGGATGCGTAACACCGTCTACCTCTTGCGTTAAAATGGCAAGCGCAAAATGCTCTAAATCCGAAAAATCAATAATGCCACGCTTACGCTTAAGCGCACTAAACACCTGCTCAAAGCGTAAAGTTAACTCACATAGCGTTTGTAACATAGGTTGCATGAGGCGCATTTCCTCTAGCAAGCGTGCTTCACTACGTACAAAATAACTTGTTTGAATAGCTTTCAGTTGCTCGCGCATTTCGCCGTAAAGTGTTGTGCCCTTTTTTTGGAGCGTTTTGTCGACATCATCCGCTTTTGAAGGCGTAGCAATACGTTTAAAGCTTGCCTTAGTGAAAAACTCGTAGAGCGTTGTCCATGATGCTTGCTCAAGTAAAGCCCTAGCCTCTTGTGTAAAGACTGCTACATCCTGTGCGCTTGTAGCATGGACAAAAGGTCCATTAGGTAATTCGCTATTTGCTATAAAGCGTTCATTTAATGCTTCAATCGCATCAATACGACGTAGCATAGCCTCACGGATAATAGGTGTAAAAGCAAGGTCATCAACGGTTGTAATACCATCTACCTCATATAAATTGACAATGCTCATCAACCAGTCCTTTGGGTTGGCATGCACACGTGACATTTCGTATAAACGCTCAATTAATACCTCAATCGCTTGGTCATTACGGTCAGAGGTAAAACTATCAATTAAACGAAATACTGCCGTGTCGCTCTCCTGGTACACTTGCTCAAGTAAACTACTCAGCGCATCATCCTTTAACAGCGCCACCTCATCTTCCGTTGCAATACGGAAACCTGGGTCAATGTCTAGCACATAAGCATACTGCTTAACGATTGCTAAACAAAAAGAGTGTAACGTTGAGATTTGCGCTTTATTAAGTAACGCTTGCTGACGACGTAAATGCTTATTGTCCTCAAGTGTTGCTTGTGCTAGCGCCTCATCTAGTGCAACAGCTAACCGCTGACGCATTTCAGCCGCTGAGGCGTTGGTAAAGGTCACCACCAACAGTTCATTAACATCAATTTTATCTTGTACCACTTTTTCAATCATGCGTTCTACGAGTACAGCCGTTTTACCGGAGCCTGCCGCAGCAGACACTAGCGTATCTTGTCCGCTTGCATAAATCGCGCGCCATTGCTCGTCTGTCCAACTAGCGGTTAATGGTTTATTCGGTAACTTCATCGGTCATTTCCTCCTTCATTGCTTGTAATGCCTCACTGCGCTTTAGTTTGGGTAGCTGACGATAGTGTTGCTTGCCATCTGTTACATCAAACTGACAGAGTGATTTATACGCGCAAAACTGACAGCCTGTGCGCTCCCCATGCTCAAATGGCGCAATCGAAGTATCACCTTGCCAAATCGCATTACCTGCTGCAATATGCTTACCTTGTGAGAAGGTACGTAACACATCAAAATCCTGCTCACTAATGGCACGTGAAGTGCTTGATAGCCCGCCTGTTTTATTGAGCTTAGCAGGGATAATTTGAGAAGGTTGGCATTGTTCAAAGGTAGTGTCCATTTGTACAAGTACATCAATCTCATCTGTCACAATGCCCTTCATTTTAAACTCGCTCAAGCGATCTTCTTCAATACGTGTTTGCGACACTTCTGTATCATATTGCAATAAAGGATTTTGTACGTGCATATACAGCATGCCTGCAGGTAACCCCTCTTGTTGCAACAACACTTCCGCATTACGTAGCGCCATATCTAAATACGTCACAACTTGTAAAGAAAGCCCGTGATAGAGCTCAGATAAATCCACATCACGGTCTGAGGATTTATAATCAATCACACGCAAATATTTTTTGCCATCTATAGTAGTTGCATCAATACGGTCAATACGTCCACGTAGCTGAAGGACTTTGTCATTTGTTAACGGTAATTCAGGTGAGCGCAGTAGCTCTCGTGGCCCAAAGGCCGCTTCAATAGCAATTGGCATAAAGTCGGATTGCTTCGCTTGATCACCAAGTGCATAAAGCGTGCGTTTAATTACTCGTAACAGTTTTGCCTCAATGTATTGGTAGCGCGCACTTGAGCGTAAAATATTATGTGCAAGTAGTGGTGCTACTTGCTCCATTGCCTCCGAGGCCAGTTGGTCGAGTTGTTGACGTGTCAGCTCATTCCATAGTTTTTCTTCCTCCCGAATTCGCTTAGCTACACGGCTAAGCACCTCATGAAATAAATCACCAATCGTATAGGCTTCTAAACGATACTCTTGGCGCTCCTCAAGTTTTAAACCATAGCTAGCAAAGTAAGAGAAGGGACAGCTATAAAATTTTTCGATCCGCGAAATACTCATAACTGCTGGTGTTTGGTATAGCCCATCCACCACATTTGGTTTAAGCGGCTCTGCTTCGTTGTGATGCGTAATCGGACGAATGGCGCGTGCAAAAACATCCTGCCATAAATCACTCGTCGTATAATAATCATAAAGCGCTTGCCAAGGCTCTGTTAACCCTTCATTAGCCTGTAACTGACGCATCATATAGGCCAGTGCTGGTCGCGGGTGATATAAATATTGTAGTGGGTCAACGTCACCTGCAAGCTCTGTTGGGTCAATCGCCACACGCGTAACAGGCACATCTCGCAATAATTTTGTTAGCTTATTAACATAAAGTGAAGGGAGTAGCGCTTTACTCTCCTCATCTGCTGTGGCATACGTAACATATAAGCGCTCACTTGGACTAACTAGCGCATTATAAATTAAATAATCTTCTTGTAGTAAACGTTTGGTTGAGGTTGGCGCAAGCTCAAAGCCCGCCTCAGTAATATAATCACGCTCATTATCTGACAGCAGCCCCTCGTACTCAATTTTACGTGGGTACACACCCTCATTCATGCCCATTACAAAGGTTGCTTTAATATTTAACAAACGAGCCAAGTCAACCGTTGCTACTTGTACCTCATCAAGCGTTGGTGGAATGCGCGCAAATTGTGCCGCTTCTAGTCCTTCGTCTAGTAACGCTACGACTTCTTCTAACGTTAATGCCTCGTCACCAAACATTGTGACAAATTGGTCAAGTACTGCGAGTAACTCACGCCATGCTTGCTCATGCTCATCCGCAAATTGCAGCTGTAACTGATCACGCTCTCTATCTCTCATAAGTAGTAATTTGTCGTAAATGCCTAAATTTTCGATAAAAGTAAAGAATGCTTCGGCATATTCGCGACCTGTCGTACAGGTGTTAAACTGTTGTTGTAAGTCAGCAAGTGGTGTACGCACCTTATCACGTGCCGCGCAAATCTCCTCTTGCATCCGCATTTCTTCTTGCGTTTGCTTTGTCGTATGAAACTCTAGCCCACGATATTTTTTATAAAACCAGCGGCTCTCATCCTGCCAACGCTCACCATAAATGCCATGCGCTAAACAGAAGTTTTCGAGACGGTCGCCACGCTCACGCCAAAGAGCAAGCGCACTCGTTGTTTGCATCGGGAAAAATAAATCCGTTTTAATTGCTCTAAAGACAGGCTCATACTGCCAATTATTAACGAGCGCCTCTAATACTGAGCGCGTAAACTCCATCAGCGGGTGATGAAGCATCGTCTTTTTAGTATTTGTAAACACCGGTATGCCATATTGCGGAAAGATAGTCGTAATAAACGGGTCATATACTTCTGCCTGACGGTACAGCAGTGCAATTTCGTTATAGCGCACCCCACTTTGGGTAAGGCGCATAATTTCGCGCGCAATCCCGTGTACTTCAGCTGCGCGACTTGTTGCCTCTAAAATTTGCACACTACCATCTGCCATACGCGCCTTAGGTTGAAGCGCATCGAAACTTGCTTCAAGATGGGCAATGCTTGCGCTTGTAAAACGCTCAGCTCCCTCGCATAACATCGGAGGTGCTAACGCAATATTATGCTCACCTGCAATATCTACTAAACGCTGTGCGGTAAATGCCGCCTCATGAAACAACGCCTGATCGTCCATAGCATCCGCCTCATCGCAGTAAGGCAGCGTAATGTATACATCCTTAGCTTGCTGCATCAATGCAGTTACAAGCGCTAACTCACGTGCTGTGAAGGCCGTAAAGCCATCAATATAAACCGTTGCCTCTTTAATCGGTGCGTATGACGCCAAATGCTCCGTTAGCAAAGGATAAAAACCTTCACTATCTACATAAGTTGTCCCTAAACGCTCCTCAATCGTTTTAACAATAATGTGCATATCACGCACTTTGCTCAGTAATGTTTGCGGTGCATCGCTTGCTTCTAGTGATGCTACTAAACTTGCCATTACCTCGCTTGTAATATCGTAGCGGCTAAACTCTTGCATCAGTTTTTCAATTTCTTCTGTAAAACCTCGCTTACCTGCCGCCTGTCGAAACAACGAAAAATCTTCTTTATGTTGTAGTAATAATTGACGAATTAACATGCGGTAGCCGTAGCCTGATACTTGCTCGCGTGCTACACCACCAATTTGTTGCAAAATATACCAAGCCAAACGCTTAAACGTTAACACTTGCGCACGCACAAGCCCGCGTACATTTTCGTCACTTGTTAAGTTGTACTCTGTAGCATAGGACATCTGGTCAGGCACAATCACAAAAATTTCACTACCAACAGGTGTTGCTTGTAGCTCACGCGCCACCGTTGTTTGTACCCACTTTGTTTTACCTGAACCCGCACGTCCTTTAATAATATGTAAGGTCATGTGTTCTCCTCCTTTTTATTTAGTATAACAAAACTCGTCGAATTATTTCTTCGACGAGTCCGTATCTTGTAAGTCGCGCAGTACGCGTTTATTTAATTGGTTTTCTAATAATTTGCCGAGTGCCCATAGTACGATAATCGCCACAGCAGCTAAAATCATTTTTACAGGACTTGTTAATAGCGCTCGTAAATCATAGCCTAAAAAGCTCATCGAAAAAATCATCACAAACTTCCCTGCTGCCAATACAATAAAATAAAACTTTTTACGAATATTAGATAGGCCCGCCACAATATTTACAAGCACAGAAGGTGTAAAAGGGAAGCACAGCAATACAAACAAGGGGCTCAACCCTCGCATATCTACCCAACGAATTAAAGACTGGACACGCTCGCCCCCTGTCAAACGCTTTAAACGCGGATGATGACCGAAACGTCGCACAAGTAAAAACACAAGATAGGAACCAATTACTGTCCCTAACCACGACAGTAAAAAACCTAGCCATAAGCCAAATGCACTGGCATTAGCTACTACAAATACAACGAGCGGTAAAAAAGGCAAAAAGGCTTCTAACATCGGAAATAATACGCCAATAAAAGGTCCTAAACGCTTATACTGCTCTGCTAAATGCTCCACGTTATCGATTGTAAACCATTCATTCATCATTATCCCACCTTATATTCATTAGTCATTGCACAACTTGAAGTTACTCTGTATAATCTGAAAATACTAACTATTGCTAGAAAGTGAGCTGAACAAATTGACAACTACTACTGCAACAGATGATTCGTTTTTACAAGGCATTAAGGATTGCCTCCCTACGTTGTTCGGTTATATTAGCATCGGGCTTGCCTTCGGTGTCGTTGGCGCAGCCTCTCATTTAAGTGTACTCGAAATTGCATTATTATCCATACTCGTATACGCTGGCTCCGCTCAATTTATTTTTTGCGCCCTTATTTTAACAGGTAGCCCCGCTTCTGCGATTATCATTACTATTTTTATCGTAAATTTGCGTCATTTATTAATGAGCCTATCACTCGCACCCTATTTTACACAGCATAGTGTGCTACGTAATATTGGTTTTGGCACATTGCTCACAGACGAGACATTTGGTGTAGCTATGACCAAGTCAATGCAAAATGGCAAACTTTACGGCAAATGGATGGACGGGCTTAATGTTACCGCCTATAGTTTTTGGATTGCTTCTTGTATTATTGGCGCCTTTTTAGGCCAGTGGGTTGCAACGCCTGAAAAATGGGGACTGGATTTTGCACTTGTCGCTATGTTTGTTGCACTGCTCGTACTTCAGCTTCAAGCCGTTGGCAAAACAAAAGTTGTACACTATATTAAACTCATTTGTTATATGGGTATCTTTATGTACGGATTATCCTTCCTTATGGCTTCACATTTAGCTGTTTTAGTTGCCACAATTATTGTCGCAACGATTGGGGTGTTAACAGAATGACGACAACGACAGAAATGTTATTACTCATTATTGGCTGTGCCATTGTAACGTGGATTCCACGCGTGCTACCTTTTATCTTTGTACGCTCATTAACACTGCCTGATAGTATGATGCGCTGGCTTAGCTACATCCCCGTATGTATTTTAAGTGCACTCGTATTTGAGAGTTTGTTAGATACACGTGGCACAGTAGTATCATTGGATTGGCCAAAGCTCATTACCTTTGTGCCAACGCTCGCTATCGCACTCATTACCAAAAGTTTATCCCTCACTGTTGTCGGCGGTGTCATCATTATGGCAGTCGTACGCCTACTAATGTAAAAAAAGGAGGTACTACGTTATGCACGTAGCGCCTCCTTTTGCTTTCTCTTATCGTCTACGTCCATGTGGATCAGCCGCAATAATACCGATACGGTAGTGATCCTCCGCAAAGACAGCATGTTGCGTTTGGCGCATCTCTTGTTGATAGTCAAGTACCTCAAGCTTACAATACGCTGCATTAATTTGTAGCGCCTCATACAGCTCGTCCTCGTTAGTAACAGGTTGACCATTAACCTTAACAATACACTCGCCTAATTGTAAGCCCATTTTTTCTGCGGGCGAATCAGGTAACACAGCCGCAATCATAATACCTTTAGCGCTCGGTGCTACAGCATAGCTATCCGCTTGCTCGCGCCATACAAAGTACAAGCTAAGCCCAGCACGCATTACAACGCCTACTGCTATGATTACCCAAAAGGCTACAGGTACGTAATATACTATAATAGCACTTAAAATTAGCAGTAAACCTAGTGTAGTGACACATTTACCATACGCTGTAAATACAGCATCAGGCATGCGTTTACGTGACGTCAGTGCCGTACCAATCACAATCGGAAATAGCACTAAAGAAAAATCACTAGCACCTAGGGTAAACTGTGGCCAATACGGTGCTATTGCCTGCAAGGGCCCGCTCGGGATAACCATAAAAACAGGTAGCAACCACACTTTACGTAAGCGGTAAACAATGGCATGTAATCCGCGCTTTGTTTTTTGCAGTGAAGGCGTTAAACCATTGCGATAGGCACGACGAATTAACACACCCTCCACTAATACAAAAAGCCCTGTTAACAACACAATTGGCATAAAGGCTTGCGTAATATCTGCATCACCTAAATACTGCGGTAGCTCTTGCCAACGCGCTAAGGCGATAGCCGCCACCGTTAAAGCAATCGTGTACATAGGTGATAGGCTCACTACGACTAGCGTGATGCTTAGCACCACTGTAACAGCTGTTAAATATAATAAAAATGTAGAAGGTACTACAAGCCCTGCGCCTACACTAATAAATGACAGCAATAGCGCATAACCAAGGCTCTCCTTTATCGTACTATACAGCTCTGTTGCCCCATGCTGGATACGAATGTGAAAATGCGAACGCTCACGCTTAACACGGCGATAGCCTAAAAAAACTGCCAGTAGTAGCGTTAGGTATACAATAGGATTTATCAAAAAGCGACCGAGGGCTGTCGCTACCATTACTAAATAGTCCATACGTGTTAGCACGCCTCCCTTTACCACAAAATTTTGTTATATCCTATTGTACCAAAAAAAAGACACCTATCGCTAGATGTCTTAGTTAATGCCCTCTACATAAGTTTCCAGTAAATCCTCGTTCATTGGTCCGATAATGGAATGCTCAATTTGTCCATCTGTATTTAAAATAAATGTAGAAGGAATCGTGATGACTTGATATTTTAGTGCAATATCACCCTTCTCATCCATTGGCACTGGGAAAGTAATGCCGTAGCTTTGCAAAAACTTTTCTACTAAACGATCGCCCTTTTCTTCACTCGTTAAGTTAACCGCTAAAATTTCAAAATTTTGCTCTTTCGCTTTTTTATCATAATACTTTTGCATATGAGGCATTTCGGCTTTACACGGAGGGCACCAAGAAGCCCAAAAGTTTAAAATCACCTTTTTACCTTTGTAGTCACTTAACGTTACTTTTTCACCATCTAGTGTAGTTAGCGTAAAGTCTGGCGGTGTATCGCCCTTACGTAGCCCCGTCTGCTTATAATTTAAATCCATAGCCTTACCAAGTAGTGACTCATTAATTTCTAGCTCACGGTCTTTAGCAATTTGCTGCTTTACATAGGTACTCACCGCAATAACGAGTAGTACTACCACAACAATCATCCCGATATTTTTCTTTTCCACTTATGTAAACTCCTTTGTATAAAAAATAATGCGCCCACAAATAAAACAGTAAGCCAAACACTCAGCTGTGACCATAAATTAACGGGCTGTACTAAAGCTACAAGTAATTGGATACTTGCAAAGCTTTTAATACTCGCCTCGCTTGCTGTTTGTAGTGCCCATAGTAAAGCAATCGTCATTAGCATGAGCGTTAGTAGCTCTGCAGTACGTGTATTATCATTAGTTAACACCATGCTAATTTGAAAGCCTGCCTGTGTTAAAGCAATCGCCCAAGCGCCTGCTTCAAACGACCACTTCTCTCGTTTACGCCAAGCCTGAATTACAACAGCCACTGCGCCAAGTAGTACGCCTAGTTTACCACCATTAAAATACAGTATCGTTAGCGGATGCCGCACTACTAATGCAAAATCCGTTAGTATGACACTAAACTTCCATACTAAAATAAAAGTCAATGCGAGGTCGCTGTATAAAGAAGCAATCTCTTTAGGGTATTGGATGCGTAGCACAATAACCGTAAGCAATATCGCTACGAGTGCCGCTACCCACGTTGAGGGTATGCTCATATTACCTATCTTATATATATATCAGTAATTTGCATGTAGCTACCTCCCCTTAATCGTTATAACCATAGCATACAATTTTAAGGCGATACATCTAACTTGCTCACAAAAATAAGGAATCACGTCAAAACAATGACATGACTCCTTATTTATTAAAACGGAATATAATACATAGGGTTAATATTGTTTACGCGCTGTCCTTGCCATGCACCTGTGTGTAGCTCAAAGTGCAAGTGAGGCCCTGTTGAGCGCCCTGTTGAGCCAACGCTACCAATTTGTTGTCCTTTGGTAACCGTTTGACCTTGAGATACATTAAAGCCGCTTAAATGCGCATATACTGTAGTGTAAATCTGTCCATCAATCGAATGTGTAATCATAATTAAATTACCATACGTACTGAGTGGTGCTGCGTGAGATACTACACCATCTGCAGCTGCTACAACTGCGGAGCCATAGGCGCTACCAATATCTAAACCATAGTGGTATTCGTCACCCTCACCAATATTACGCCAACCATGGTTTGATGTGATTGGTCCTGAGGATGGGCGTGTCCATGTACCTGCTGATGTAGAAGGTAATGGCACACTTGCCGCGCTATCACTCACACCGCCACTTGGTGCTGCTTGACGCTGTTGTTGCTGCTGTGCAGCGGCCGCCTTAGCCGCTTGTTGACGAGCAATCTCTGCCATGCGTTGCTGTTCTGCTACAATTTTATTTTGTAACTCTTCTGACAGGCTCACCGCGTCCTCATGCTCAACTTCTAGTAATTGCTTTTCCTTTTTCAATTTAGCTTCTGCTTCTTCAAGTGCCGCAATTTGACGGTCTTGCTCAGCTTTTTGCTCAGCTAATGTTGCCTTTAAACTCTCAACTTCAGCCTTTTTAATTTCTAACTCGCGTTTACGCTTTTCAATTTCAGCCTTTTCAACTTCGAGGCGCGCACGATCCGCTTCTTGCTCCTCAATAATTTTACGGTCTGCGTCAATTAATGTATTAACAGCTGTGAAGCGGTCAATAAAATCAACAAAGCTACTAGAGCTTAACAACACGTCAATATACGATACTTGACCACGCGCTTGTACAGCACGGGCACGCTCTGCTAATAACTCGTTACGCTCCTCAATTTTACGTTCAAGCTCTGCAATAGAAGCCGCGAGCTCCTCAATTTCTTGATTAGTGTCGGTAATTTCTTGATTAAGCTTAAATAATTTATCATTTGTTTCAGCAATTTGTACGGTTAATGCTTGGATTTTTTCGACAGCTGCTTGCTGTTTTTCGACATTAGCTTGTAGCTGGTCTGATTTATTTTGAATCGTAGCATCTAAATCATTTTTCTTTTTTTCGATTTGTTGCTTTTCATTTTTGAGCTCTGATAAATCTTCGGCACTAGCAAGTGGTGCTTGTGTAAATAACATAAGCGCAGCACTTGCCGTTACAATGCGCCAACCTGTTGTCCATCGTTTTTTCGTCACTTACTGAACGCCCCTATCCTTAAATCTTTAAAAACTTACGTACTGACATAAAGCTGCCGCACATACCAATAATGACACCAAGGCCAATTAATAAAGCAGCTACTTGATAAATTAACGGTGAGTAACTTACTAGTTGTACAAGCTCACCCTTAAGATTTGGCGAAATATTTTTGTGAACACTGCTATATAATACCGCTACAACGGTAACCGGTATTATTGAGCCAAGTAGCCCTAGCCATGCACCCTCTAATAAAAATGGTATACGTACAAAGCTATTAGTTGCGCCAACAAGCTTCATAATTTCGATTTCGTCACGACGGGCGATAATCGTAATACGAATCGTATTAAAGATTAAGAATACTGCCGTTAACAGTAAGCCTATAATTAATACAACACCTGCATTGCGTCCTGCGTTTAATACATTAAATAACTTTTTCACTTTGTCTTTACCGTAATTCACTTCGGCTGTAAACTCATATTTATCAATCTTCTTCGCTAAATTGGCTGTTTCTTGCGGGTTTGTTGCCTTTACATAAATAGCGTTACGAAGCGGGTTGCTTTGCTCATGAAGTGTAAAGTCGTCACCGTAATCTTTAATGACTTTCTTTAATTCTTCGTCCCTAGAGGAGTAACGCATCTCTGCGACCTCTGGTAATTTTTTTATTTTAGCCTGTAGCTCTCGCTCATCTTTACTGCCAGCTAAATCATCAATTAACACTTTAATTTCGACATCATTTTCGATGTCATCTGCCATTTTATTTAAGTTGGTCATAATTAAAGCAAATACACCAACTAAAATTAATGTTACTGTTACGGCACCAATGGATGCGAACGTCATCCAACCATTACGTCCTAAAGATTTAAAGCTCTCGCGGAAATGGCGGCTTATGGTTCTACCTTTCATAGCCGTATTCACCTCCGTCTTGGTCACGTACAATAATGCCGCCCTCAATCGCAATAACGCGACGGCGTGCCGTATTTACAATCTCTTTATTATGCGTAGCCATTACAATTGTTGTACCCTGCGCATTAATTTTTTCAAATAAATGCATAATATCCCATGACGTATCAGGGTCAAGGTTACCTGTTGGCTCATCCGCAATTACGAGTTGTGGCGTGTTAATAATAGAGCGCGCAATTGATACACGCTGTTGCTCCCCGCCAGATAGCTCATGCGGGAACATTTTAGCTTTATGCGTTAAGCCTACTAGCTCAAGCACTTCCATTACACGTTTGCGAATAACAGTAGGCTCCTCCTCTGTTACTTCAAGCGCAAAGGCGATATTCTCGTAAGCTGTTAAGCGTGGTAATAATTTAAAATCTTGGAACACCACACCTACATTACGACGAAACGCGGGTACCTGTCTGTTTTTTAGTGTTGATAAATCTATACCATTAATGACGACACTGCCTGACGTTGCTTTTTCCTCGCGATACATCAACTTAATAAAAGTCGATTTACCTGCACCACTTGGACCTACAACATACACAAACTCGCCTGGTCTAATGTGAACGGATATACCATTAACAGCGACAACGCCATTAGAATACTTCTTCGTTACATTTTTCATTTGTATCATATTGTCCCGTACTCCTTCAGTTAAATTCTTATTGTATTATATCATTCCAACTATACCGTGCTGTTACAATTAGATTTCAATATATTTCGTGTGTTGCGATTAGTATATAAGGGTTACAGTAGCATTGCCAATGAAATCTACATAAAAGTTCCAAATTTGATTTTTGCATAGAAAAAAGGCAGCCGCGGCTGCCCATGTTACGTTTACTCTGTATCTACGATTGTTGTATAGCGTACGATAATATTACCTGTACGTGATGCCCCGTCTACATAAAGTTTAGGCGCATTGTCTACGTCTTTAGTAAAATTGAGCGATTTAGAAAGCGGCTGATCTTGCGATGCTACTTTATCAATATCCGCTAGGCTAACGTCAAGCTTGCCCATGTTTGTTGCGAGCTTACCGTTTAGCGCTAAATGGCTCGGTACATAAAACTCTACATTACCAGCGGCTGTTTCTGCCTCTAGCTTACGAGCATGCTTAGCGTATGTGGTAATGGATACCGCACCGTTTATTGATTTAGCTTCTACTTCTTCAATCGCACCGTCAATATAAATACGACCATTCATCGTCTCTGCTTCAATTTCATGACCGCGTACATCATGTAAATCAATTGCACCATTCGATGTTTTTACTTCAGCATCTGTAAATTTTACGTGGTTTGCTTTAACTGCACCGTTTAGTGATTTTACACGAAGTTTTGTTGCTTCAACATCATGTAAACTTACAGCGCCGTTTAAAAAGCGTAGCTTTAACTCATCGTATTTTTTACGTGGCAAGTACAGTGTAACCTCTACTTGCGACCACTTACTATCCGCAATAACACGCAATGTTTCTTGTTCGACATCAACGACAAATTGCTCTAAAAAGGCTTGCTTTGTTGCCTCAGCATCATTATTAACAACGGCTGTGCGTACACTTGCTACTACTCGCACATCATTAAGCTCTGCCGCTTCAACAGTTAAGCTACCATTTGGTAAATCAACATATACTTGGCGTACCGCATCACCATCAAATGTTTTGACCTCTTGGAAGTTGACCTTTTCGCCTAGTGGGAATGGTGTAGAAACATCAAAGTCTTTGACCTTATCCACCGTTTTATTAAATAAATCCATAAATACAGAACCAATTTGTGTAATATCTTTGCGGAATGTTTTCATTTCTTCCTCAAACATACCTTCAAATGTTTTTTCCTGCTTTGGCTGTTCTTGTTTTGGTTGTTCTTTTGTTGCTTCTTCAAATGCTTTGGCTGGCTCAGCTTGCGTTACCTCACCCTTTTTTTCAAGTGCTTCTAATAACGTGATTGCTTCCTCAACCGCTAACTTACCCTCAGATACCATTTGTAAAATACGTTCTTTTTCAGTTTGCATACTATAAAGCCTCCTCACGATTTGTATACTACTATTTACGCTGTGTGGCTTAAAAAGTTTCACTTACTTTTTTGTAAGTACCTTACTTAAATAGTGCCCTGTGTGTGAAGCCGCTGTGTTGGCAATAGCTTCAGGTGTACCTGTCGCTACGATAGTACCGCCCTTATCGCCACCTTCTGGCCCTAAATCAATGACATAATCAGCCGTTTTAATAACATCAAGATTATGCTCAATAACTAATACCGTATCACCATTATCTACAAGGCGTTGCAACACACCTAATAAACGTGCAATATCATCAGCATGTAAACCCGTTGTAGGCTCATCTAAAATATAAATGGACTTACCATTTGAGCGCTTATGCAACTCCGAAGCGAGCTTCACACGCTGTGCCTCACCACCTGACAACGTAGTAGCAGGTTGTCCTAGTTTTATATACCCTAATCCCACATCTACAATCGTCTGTAGCTTACGTTTTATTTTCGGGATGTTTTCGAAGAACTGCAGTGCGTCCTCTACTGTCATCTCTAACACATCCGAAATATTTTTGCCTTTATATAAAACTTCTAGCGTTTCGCGATTATAACGTTTGCCATGACACACCTCACAAGGCACATACACATCGGGTAGGAAGTGCATTTCGATTTTAATAATGCCGTCCCCGCGACATGCCTCACAACGACCGCCTTTAACATTAAAGCTAAAACGCCCTTTTTGGTAACCGCGTAACTTTGCTTCATTGGTTGACGCAAACACATCACGCACATCATCAAACACACTCGTATAAGTTGCAGGGTTAGAGCGTGGTGTACGTCCGATTGGTGATTGGTCAATATCAATAACCTTCTCTAATTGCTCAATACCTTTAACTTCTTTATGCGCACCTGGCTTTGCTTTTGCTCCGTTTAGTTGCTGTGCTAATGTTTTATAAAGTACCTCATTAATAAGTGTTGATTTACCTGATCCTGATACACCTGTTACCGCGATAAACGTGCCAATTGGGATATCAACCTTAACATTTTTTAGGTTGTTTTCTTTAGCACCAACAATGGTTAGCTTACGCCCATCGCCCTTACGACGCTCTTTTGGTACAGGGATGGCCTTTTTACCACTCAAATACTGCCCTGTTAATGAAGCTTTGTTATTCATTACCTCTGTTGGTGTGCCTGCTGCCACAATCGTACCACCATGTACGCCAGCACCTGGCCCTACATCAATTAAATAATCTGCCGCCATCATCGTATCCTCATCATGCTCAACGACAATAAGTGTATTACCAATATCACGCATACTTTTTAGCGTACCAATTAAGCGGTCATTATCGCGTTGGTGTAACCCAATAGATGGCTCATCTAAAATATAAAGCACACCTGTTAAGCGCGAGCCAATTTGCGTCGCTAAACGAATACGCTGTGCCTCACCACCTGACAATGTACCAGCTGCACGGCTAAGTGTTAAATAATCCAAGCCTACATTCACAAGGAAACTCAAACGCTCATCAATCTCACGTAAAATTAAGCGCGCAATTTGGTAGTCCTTTTCGGATAACGTTAAATTATTAAAGAACGCTACAGCTTCCACAATCGAAAAAGCTGTAACCTCACCAATGTGTAGCCCCTCGATTTTTACGGCTAATGTTTCCTTTTTTAAACGGTAACCCTTACATGTTGGGCAGTGTTGCTCTGTCATGTATTTTTCCATTTGTTCGCGCACATAATTTGAGCTTGTATCTTTAAAGCGTCGCGCCACATTAGGGATAACGCCTTCAAAAGGTACATTTTTATTACGCACATCACCAAACTCATTTTCAAATACAAAATTAATGCTATCTGTACCAGAGCCATATAAAATTTTACCAAGTTGCTCCTTAGGTAACTCTCCTACAGGCACATCTTGAGGAATATCATAATGCTTACACACAGCCGAAAGTAATTGTGGGTAATACTGCGAGCTTGTTGGTTCCCATGGGGCAATCGCATGCTCTAAAAGCGTTTTACTATAATCAGGGATAATGAGTGCCTCGTCCACCTCTTGCTTTACCCCTAAACCATCACAGCCTGGGCATGCCCCAAATGGGCTATTAAACGAAAACATGCGTGGCTCTAGCTCTCCAATCGAGAAGCCACAAATTGTACATGCATGATGCTCGCTAAATAACAGCTCCTCAATCCCCATTACATCAACAATTACACGACCATCCGCTAAGCGTAGCGCTGTCTCTAGGGAGTCACTAAGGCGTGCTGCTACCCCTTCTTTAATCACAATACGGTCAATCACCGCTTCGATAGTATGCTTTTTATTTTTGTCCATCACAATATCATCATCTAAATCGCGTAGCTCTCCGTCCACACGTACACGCACAAAACCTTGCTTTTTTAAGTCCTCAATGACTTTAACATGTGTACCTTTACGCCCTTGTACAATTGGGGCTAAAATTTGTAGACGCGCACGCTCCTCGTACTGCATAATGCGGTCTACCATTTGCTCAATCGTTTGCGAGGTAATTTCGATACCATGCGTAGGACAAAACGGCTTACCTACACGCGCGTACAAAAGGCGCAAGTAATCATAAATCTCTGTTACTGTACCTACTGTCGAACGTGGGTTACGGCTCGTTGTTTTTTGGTCAATGGAAATCGCAGGTGACAACCCTTCAATAGCATCCACATCTGGCTTATCCATTTGCCCTAAAAACTGGCGTGCATAAGCAGACAACGACTCAACATAGCGTCGTTGCCCCTCTGCATAAATCGTATCAAAGGCTAATGAAGATTTGCCCGAACCCGACAACCCTGTAATGACCACAAGTTGGTCACGCGGGATGGTCACATCAATATTTTTTAAATTATGCGCTCTTGCGCCTTGTACTACAATTTCGGTATTCTTCAAATTTTTCTCACCCTTCTGCTTGTAGTTCGAGTATCGTATCACGAAGCTGTGCAGCACGCTCATAATCGAGTGCCAGCGCGGCTTCCTTCATTTCTTTTGTTAAGGTCTCAACGAGTTTTTCTCGCTCTTTTTTCGTATATACTTTGCGCATTACATAGCTCTGTTCGTTTTCTGCCACTTGCGTTGCACGTATAATATCGGGTATCTTCTTAGTAATCGTAGTTGGCGTAATGCCATGCTCCGTATTGTATGCTTTTTGAATATCACGACGACGTTGCGTCTCCGAAATCGCCTTCGTCATAGAGTCTGTCATCTTATCTGCATACATAATAACCTGCCCGTTTGCGTTACGCGCTGCTCGTCCAATCGTTTGAATGAGTGAACGCTCCGAACGCAGGAAGCCCTCCTTATCCGCATCTAGTATTGCCACCAGTGATACCTCTGGAATATCAAGCCCCTCACGTAATAAGTTAATCCCTACTAATACATCATGCGTACCACGTCGTAGCTCACGTATAATCTCAATACGGTCAAGCGTCTTAACTTCCGAGTGCAAGTACTCCACCTTCATGCCAAGCTCTTTTAAATACGTCGTTAAATCCTCCGACATTTTTTTAGTTAGCGTCGTAATTAATACACGCTCATTACGTGCCACGCGCTCATTAATCTCATCAATTAAATCATCAATCTGTCCCTCAATTGGGCGTACTTCAATTGTAGGATCAAGTAGCCCCGTTGGACGAATGATTTGCTCAACCATTTTAGGTGTGTGCTCAATTTCATACGGACCTGGTGTTGCCGAAACATAAATCGCTTGCCCCACCTTTTGCTCAAACTCCTCAAACTTTAACGGGCGATTGTCTAATGCTGATGGCAAACGAAAACCATGCTCCACTAGCACATTTTTACGGGCTTGGTCACCGTTATACATGCCGCGCACTTGGGGTAATGTAACGTGACTCTCATCCACCACTAGTAAAAAATCGTCAGGGAAGTAATCTAGCAATGTATAAGGCGTAGCTCCTGCCTCGCGCAAAGTTAGCTGACGCGAGTAGTTTTCGATACCTGAGCAAAAGCCCATCTCACGCATCATCTCTAAATCATAATTTGTACGTTGCTCTAAGCGCTGCGCCTCTAGCAATTTATCATCTGCACGCAGTACCTCTAATTGCTGCGCTAACTCTTTTTCGATATTTTCAATGGCAATCTTCATTTTTTCCTCGCGGGTTACGAAGTGGGATGCAGGAAATACAGCCACATGCTCGCGCTCATTAAGCACTTCACCTGTTAAAGCATCAATCTCACGAATACGCTCAATCTCGTCACCAAAAAACTCTACCCGAATACACTCACTATCACGCGATGCAGGGAAGATTTCCACTACATCACCACGCACGCGAAAAGTCCCGCGTGTAAAGCTCACATCATTACGCTGATACTGCACATCTACAAGCTTACGCAATAATTGATTACGCTCAAGCTCCATGCCCTTGCGGATGGATACTACCATCTCACGGTACTCCTCTGGCGAACCTAAGCCGTAAATACAAGATACAGATGCCACAATAATGACATCATCACGCTCAAATAATGCGGAAGTGGCAGAGTGACGTAACTTATCAATCTCATCATTGATACTCGCGTCTTTTTCGATAAATGTATCCGTTTGTGGCACATAAGCCTCTGGTTGATAATAATCGTAGTAACTCACAAAATACTCCACTGCATTATCCGGAAAAAACTCCTTAAACTCACTATATAATTGCCCCGCTAGCGTTTTATTATGCGCCATCACTAGCGTAGGTCGCTTTACTTGTTGTATCACGTTGGAAATGGTAAATGTTTTACCCGTACCTGTAGCCCCAAGTAATGTTTGATGCTTTTTATTAACTTTCAATCCTTCTACTAATTCAGCAATTGCCGCTGGTTGGTCACCATTCGGCTGATATTTTGATTGTAAATTAAATTCCACTTAGCCCATCTCCCTTTATTTTTGTCTCCCTATTTTAGCACAAATGAAAAAACCATGGGAACATATGCTTCGTTTCATGGTTAAAACGACATAAAAGTACACTAATTGGTCAAAAAACCCCTTAAAAGGTATGAAAACGGCCCTTTTGCAGCCTATTTTGTCGTTTTAATGCACTTTTTGTCGTTTTATCACGATTTTTGTCGGTTTATCTGTGTCGTGCTCGTCAAAATTCCCGCGTATACTCAAACAAAAAAAGGAGGAATTTTTTATGAAAGCAGCCTATCTTATTTCGTTCGATACTTTACTCATTACCCCAACACAACACGAAGGACAACTGGTATCACAAATTATTGATAAAAACTTTGAAACGGTGGTGCTACGCAAGCCCATCTACTTAATTCGCAAAACTTGTTTAACACTCGGAATGTCGTACGAAATGGCGCGTAAAAATGCCAAAAGCTTTTTTACTAATCAGCATAAGCTACCCATTGTCATTGCTCACCATTATGGGATGCCTTGCATCTTTTTTCCAACATTATCTCCGTCCTCACCTCATAATAGTTGGGTAGGACTGCACGCAGTCAAGCGCATTGATCCTATTGGCGAAGGTTGCATACTAACACTCATTACCAATCAGCGCATCACGCTAGACGTGAGTTATACAACCATGCTCAAGCAGTACGCCAACGCAACCTTACTGTACCGTCACTTTAAAAAGGAGCAACAACTACTTGTACATGAATCGCTTTTTTAACGAAAAAAAGGCTGCATCAAAGGGGTTAACCTTTAATACAGCCTTGTGTTTAATTCATTTGTGAGCGTAGGTACGCGTGGATAAATGGATCAATATCGCCATCCATTACTGCACCAATATTACCTGTTTCCTCACTTGTACGGTGGTCTTTTACCATTGAGTAAGGGTGGAATACATAAGAACGGATTTGGCTACCCCAGCCAATTTCCTTTTGTTCACCGCGAATATCATCAAGCTGTGATTGTTGTTTTTCTAGCTCTACTTGGTAAAGTTTAGCTTTTAACATATTCATAGCTTTTTCGCGGTTTTTGATTTGTGAACGCTCTGCCTGACATTGTACAACAATACCTGTTGGCATATGCGTAATACGTACAGCTGAGTCAGTGGTGTTAACGTGCTGACCACCAGCACCTGTTGAACGGTACGTATCAATTTTTAAATCTTCTGTGCGGATTTCAACCTCAACATCATCCGTAAACTCTGGCATAACATCGCATGAAACAAATGATGTATGACGGCGACCTGATGAGTCAAATGGTGAAATACGTACTAAGCGGTGTACGCCTTTTTCGGCCTTTAAGTAGCCATACGCATTATGCCCTTTAATACCAAGCGTTACGGATTTAATACCCGCTTCGTCACCTGGTAAATAGTCAATAGTTTCGACTTTAAAGCCTCGGTGTTCAGCCCAGCGTGTATACATGCGTAATAATAATGAACCCCAGTCTTGAGACTCCGTACCACCAGCACCTGGGTGTAGCTCTAAAATGGCGTTATTAGCATCGTATGGGTCGCTAAGTAGCATTTGTAATTCAAAGTCTTCCATACTTTTCTTAAATGCTTTAACTTCCTCACCTAGCTCTTCTTGCAAATCATCGTCTTGCTCTTCACGTAATAGCTCAAGGGTCATGTCGATATTTTCGTGTGTATCTACAAGCTCCTTGTACTCATTAACTGTACTTTTTAATTGGTTTGACTCATTAATGACAACTTGCGCTGCTTGTTGGTCATCCCAAAAAGTTGGATCTAGCATCATTTCGTCTAGCTCCATAATGCGTGCCTCTTTGTTTTCTAAGTCAAAGAGACCCCCTAAAGTCCGCCAGTTTTTTGGCTGTATTGTCTAACGTATTACGTACTTCTGCTAATTCCATCATAAGTTAATTCCTCCACGTAGTTAAAATTGCTATCCTTTCATTATAAACGATAGCTCAAGAATCTCCAACTACTTTATGAATTTGCAAAACGATGCTTAAGATGCAAGTAGGTAACAGATAAAGCAACTAATAAGACAACACCTTTTACAATATCAAACGCATAGTACGGTAAATTTTGAATGGTTAAGCCATTTAGTAAAATACCAATGGTTGCTGCCCCTAAAAACGTGCCAATAGCATTGGGCTTACCAATGCCGAGTACGGAGTAACCAACAAAAACAGCGGCAACAGCTTCCATTAATAGCGGAGCGCCTGCATCAATTTGCCCCGAACCTACACGAGCCGCAAATAAAATGCCTGCAATTGAAGCAAAAACACCTGATATTACATAAGCAGATAACTTAACACGAGCTACTCGAATACCTGCGAGTTTCGCTGCTTGCTCATTACCTCCTGTTAAATATAAAATGCGACCGTATGTGGTATAGCGCAAAACAATAAAGGAAAGCAAAACAATACTCAGCATAATCCACACAGGCACGGGCACATTAAGCATATACCCTTGCCCTAGCCATAAAAATAATTCATTAAATTCTCCCGGAGCTGTAGCCCCTGATGTTAATGGCATATGATTATAAATGGAGTAGCTTCTGTATAGGTACTTTGTAAGCCCGCTACAATATACATCACACTTAATGTAGCTAATAAATCGGGTACACCAACAACGAGTATAAAAAACGCATTTATTAAACCAATCGCTGCGCCAACAAGTAGCGGTAATAAAATTACTAACCATAAAGGTAACTCGTACCATACCATTAACGAGGCCGAAACAACCGTAGCTAACGACATGGTTGAGCCTACTGATAAATCAAAACCATTAACAATCAGCGTAAACGTCACGCCCAAAGCTAACACAGTAACAATGGCAATAGCACGTAAAATATCGCTGAAGTTGTTATAGGATAAAAATACGTCACTCACTAAACTGAAATAAATAATAATAAGCGCCATTACTGCTAAGGAGCCATATTTATAAAGATAAGGTAGCACTTGCTTCATCCACTGTTCCTCCACTTGCATAATATAATAGTAATTGTTCCGTAGCTTCGGCATTGGTTAATTCAGCTACAATACGTCCGTCATACATCACAGCAATACGATCGCAGACCGTTAACATTTCATTGCTCTCGCTCGAAAAATACACAACACCTTTATCTTGCTCCGCTAATTGCCTTACCGTTTGATAAATATCTTCCTTGGCGCCAATGTCTACACCTTTAGTAGGCTCATCAAATAAATAAATCGTCGCTTGTTGTGCTAGCCATTTACCAATGACTACTTTTTGTTGATTACCACCACTTAAATAGTGAACAGGCGTATGAGGGTTAGCTACTTTAATGCCGAGCTGTTGTATGACTTTACGGCTCTGCGCTACTTCACGAGCTTTTTTAATAAACATGCCAACAGAAAATTTATGCAAAGAAGGAAAAGTAAGATTTGTACAGACACTTTCTTCAATAAACAAGCCTTCTTTTCTACGTTCTTCTGGGATTAACACAACACCTGCTTTAATCGCTTCAGCAGGATGCGTAAATTTTTTTTCGGCTGTAGGATAATAAAATTTCCCTTGCGTCACCTTGTGTTCACCAAACCACACTTTAGCAAGTTCTGTCTTTCCAGCGCCTACTAAACCAAAAACCCCCAACACCTCTCCTTTATAAAGCGTCAAGCTACTGTCTTTTACTTTGTTGCCATCACTAATATGCTCAAGCTTCGCAACTACAGTCGTTGGTGCTGAAGGCGCTAAATATTTTGTCGCTTGCAATGACTTTCCTAACATCGCTTCAATAATGGTATGTTCTGTAACTTCTTCAATCGCCGCACTCATAATATGACTGCCATCTCGCATTACTGTCACTTGATTACTCACTTCAAAAACTTCATGTAAGCGATGCGTAATAAAAATAAATGCCACACCTTGGGCTTGCAGTTTACGCATAACCGCAAATAATTGCTTGGCTTCAGTCGAAGAAAGCGGTGCAGTTGGTTCATCTACAATAATTAAACGAGCCTTTTGCGTCAGCGCTCTTGCTAATAGCACCAATTGTTTTTCGGCTAGTGTTAATTCACTCACTAAACTATTCACATCAATCGTGCTTTGTAATAGCGCCAATGCCTCTTTAGCTTGTTGACGCATTTTATGGCGCTTTACCCAAAAATTTTTGGGCGTAATAACAATATTTTCGGCTACGGTTAAACTCGGTATTAAAGCAGTGTCCACTTCTTGATAAACAGTAAAAATACCTGCTTGCTGCGCTTCTTTAGGTGAGGAAAAACGAATAGTTTGACCATCAATCATAAAGCTACCTTCATCATAACTATGCACACCTGCTAAAATTTTTATTAACGTACTTTTACCCGCACCATTTGCCCCTAGCAACGCATGAATGTCACCCGCTTCGATGTGGAGCTGACCATTTTTTAGCGCTTGTGTTGCACCAAATCGTTTTGTGATTTGTGCGAGTTCAATCATTGCGCATCTTCCTCTGCTTTACGCACGCTATCCGTATAACCTTCGTCACTTGCGCCCCAGTCATCAATATATTCAGAAAGTTGTGCTGTGGTAATTTGCTCTTTTGGTAACTGTGCTTGGTCTACAAAGACAGGTGTTAATTGAATTTTATCTTGTGGTGCTTCACCGAGTAGTAATTGATACAAATAGCGCACTTGGATACGACCAATATCTGTTGGATCTACAGCTGCTGAAGCTACCCATGGGCTACCTTCTTTTTGCATAAGTTGTAAATCTTCATCACTCATATCAATACCGTACACTTTAATATCTGTGCGCCCAGCTTGTTCTAATGCACGTACTGCACCTTTCGCAAACTCATCCCATGCTGCCCAAACAGCGGTAATGTCGCCTTCATTAGGATATTGCTTTAACAATGCCTCCATTTGCGCTTGCGTATCAAGTGCCGTACTCGCTGTTGCCGAACCAAATGTCGCTACTTCTTTAATGCCTTCATTCGCTTGTAAAAATTCATTGTAAGCCACTTGTCGGCGCTCCATTGGCGCAAAGCCTGCCACCCAAATTTTTACGATATTTGCCTTACCATTACTATCTTCTTTTAGTTTTTGCAAAGTTTGTTGTGCCAGTAATTCATCATTTTGTTCTAAAACGGGTACGCCAGCTACTTCTAAGCCTGCATCAAATGCCACAACAGGAATACCTTCCTCCTTAGCTCGCTCCACACCTTTGGTTAAACTTTCTTTTGTCCCGTGATCAATTAAAATACCATCAAATTTTTGATTAATTGCGGCATCTAAATTAGAAGACATTTTAGCTAAATCGCCATCCGCTGTAAAAACGGTCACATCTGCTCCTAATTTTTCTGCTTGTTCTTTAACGCCTGCAATATATTGTGCAGAAAACGTTCCTAAATTCACTTGCATAATAAGTGCTAATTTTTTTGTCGCCTCTTTTTTAGTAGCTTCTGGTGCGTTTGTTACTTCACCTTTTGGTTGGCAAGCTACGAGTAATGTAAGTACCGCCACTAAACTAATTAATGTAAACCATCTTTTCATACTAATTCCTCCTCAAATTGTTTAATACTTGTCGTATAAGGCGCTTGTAGCACACCTTTTTCTGTAATAATTGCAGTAATATAAGCAGCGGGTGTAACGTCAAATGCCGGGTTAAGTACAGATGTCGTTGGCGCTGCGATAGCCTTGCCTAGCACTGTCGTTACTTCTTCAGTTGCACGCTGTTCGATTTCAATGTCATCACCTGTGGCACACGTAAAATCAAAGGTCGTAGAAGGAGCGGCAATATAAAAGGGGATTCCATAGGCTTTGGCTACTATCGCTAGACCTAATGTGCCAATTTTATTTGCTGTATCACCATTTTGTGCAATGCGGTCAGCCCCTACAATAACCGCTTCAATTTGTTGGGTAGCTAAAGCATAAGCGGCCATATTATCTGTAATTAACGTGACATCTATCCCTGCTTGTTGCAGTTCCCATACTGTTAAACGAGCTCCTTGTAAAAGTGGTCGAGTTTCACACGCTACAACCGAAAAATCAATCCCTCGCTCTTTGCCTAAATGAAAAGGGGCGAGCGCTGTGCCGTACTTAGCCGTAGCAATAGCGCCTGCATTACAAATCGTCATCACCTTGCGTTTTGTGCCGAGCACTTGTAAAGCATGTTCGCCTATGGCATAACCTTGCGTAACATCTGCTTCATGCAATCGTTTAATTTCATTTTCCACAACGCTTCTTAAATCGCTGAGCGTAGTAGCGTTATGAGCGACAGCTACAATCGCATTAACGATAGTAGCTAAATTTACAGCTGTAGGACGTGCCGTAATTAAATAGGCGGCATCAACTCTTAGTTGTTGTTTGGCTTCTTCGACATTTTGATACGTTTGACCTACACTAAGTGCTAAACCATAACCGCCTGCTAAACCAATAGCAGGCGCACCTCGCACTTGTAATTTTCGAATGGCATCATACACATCTTGTACGGTTGTCGCTGTAAGGTAATTTGTTTCAAAAGGTAATACGGTTTGATCTAAAATTTTTAATTTCCCTGGTGTATAAAGTAATGTTGCAGGTAGTGTTGTCATCGTATATCCTCCAAATGAGCAAGATAACCTTCTATAGACGAAATATTTCGTCTATTTTTAATAATAAAGCTACCTGCTTGTAACGTTTGCTGTTTTTTCTGCAAGCGGAGCGCAGTATTTTCAATGCTATCTAAATCTTTGACATGCGCTAACCCAATCGTGCGGCGAATTAACTCAGCGCCTGCATAGCCTAAAGTATCAACAAAAATATCTGCTATATGGTCATCCAAATACCCTGCTACTTTGGCGTAATGCTCTTCATAATGTTTCGTGAATAATTGGCGATACGTTGTGTCAAACACTTGCCATACCGTCGCAATATCTGTCGCAATTTTTTGGCGATCTTCGCCTTGGCGTGTTAACCATTGAAACGTAAAATTGGCGATAACTTGCCCGACATCAAAACCAATAGGGCCATAAAAGGCAAACTCTGGGTCAATGACTTTAGTCGTTTGTGCATCAACAAAAATACTACCTGTGTGTAAATCACCATGCACTAATGCTTCCGCTTGCGTTAAAAAATGACGCTTTAGTTTAGCGACCTCACGCTGCAAGTCATTATCTTGCCATAGCGCTTCTACGCTTGAACGTAAACCTTCTTCAAAATCATTTGTTGGCGCATCATAGTAAGGGTCTGTAAAGATTAAATCCTCTGTAATTTTACATAACTCTGGATTCGAAAATGCCACTTGCAGGCGTTTCTTTTCGAAAGGATGAAGCGCAAAGTCGGATGTAAAAAATAACGTTTTCGCCAAATACTCGCCTATATGTTTAGCTAAATGTGCGTAATGCTGCCCTGCAATTAAGCCATCACGTGCAACCGTTAAATGCGACAAATCTTCCATCACGGTAATCGCAAGTACAGCGTCTGTATGTAAAACACGTGGCACATAAGCGGGTACAAACTCGCCATGTTTTTTTAACGTTTCGGCCTCGATTGTTGCACGTTGTAACGTCAATGGCCAACTTTCACCTACTACTTTGGCATAAGGCAGTGCTTGCTTAATAATAATGCTGTCACCTTTGTCGTTTACTAAACGAAAAACATAATTTAAGTTGCCATCACCAATTTCTTCACACGTAATACTACCGCTTAGTAAATTATTATCTTTGGCATAAGCTATCGCTGTCGTGTTCGTTAATGCTTCATACTGTGTTGCTGTTGTCATATTTTTTTGCCTCCTTAAATAATTTGCCCATT